>JAAZXD010000274.1 GCA_014240355.1 Roseibacillus sp.
ACTGACGGATTTGTATGGATCCGCATCAAGGGGAAGGGTTCGTTTTCAACCAGTCCGCCGCTGAAGGGCTTCATTGAGAGCAGCCTGGAAAGCGGTGAGACGCAGTTTGTGATTGATTTGGGCGACTGTCCGGCAATGGATTCGACCTTCATGGGCACCCTGGCCGGATTGGCCATGCGGATATCCAGGACTGCGGGGGGGCGACTGCAATTGAACGGTGTGTGCGAGCGTAACCGCCAGTTGTTACAGGATCTCGGATTGGAGGCGTTGCTGGAGATCGATCCGGCGGACAGCGAGTGGTGTGGCCATGTCGAAGATGTGCGTGGGACCCTGGAATCGTTCTCAGCGGAAGCTCCGGGTAACCTGGACGCTGCGCATATCCTTGAAGCGCACCGGAAATTGTGTGAGGCCAGCGAGGAAAATGCCGGGAAGTTTTCTGCCGTACTCGATGTCCTGGAGAAGCGGGCTGTGGGCGAATAGGGTCGAAGGACACCGGAGAAGTGAATGCTCAGGGTTGACCACAGAGTGGGGCCGGGTATTGGTCTCCCCATGCAGCACGAGCCATCCGGTGAGGCGGAAATCGAAGAGCAGGTTCCGGTGGAGGATTCTGTGGAGGCAGAAGTGGCAGGGCAGGATGGGGAAGGGGAAGAGCCCCATGCGGAGGAGAGTTCCGCTGGCGAGGAGGAGGAACAGGCAGAGCCCACGGCGGAAGAGCAGATCGCGGAGTGGCGGGAGCGTGCCATGCGTTCCGCGGCCGACCTGGAAAACTTTCGGAAGCGGATGGAGCGCGAGAAGCGTGAAGCGCGGTGCTATGCCAACCAGTTGCTTCTGGAGGAACTCCTTCCCGTGTTCGACAACTTCCAGATGGGACTCCAGGCCGCGGCGGCTGATTCGGAGTCGATGATTTATCGTGGCATGGAAATGGTGAAGAAGCAGCTCGACGAATTCCTGTCGAGTCAGGGGGTCGAGGAAATCCGGGCGGAGGGAGAGATATTCGATCCTTCCGTGCACGAAGCGGTTTCGCAGGAGGAGTGCTCGGACTCGGAGGAGGGCAAGGTTTTGCGGGTCATCCGCCGTGGCTACCGGATGAGTGACCGCCTGCTGCGCCCCGCAAACGTGGTGGTGGCCAGGGCGCCGGAACCAGACGAGGTGCCGGCACCGGCGGAAAGGGAGGAGAACAAGTAGATGGCATCTACTGGCGACTATTACGAGGTGCTGGGTGCTTCGAAAGACTCCAGCGCGGCGGAGATCAAGAAGTCCTATCGCAAGCTCGCGATGAAGTTTCATCCGGACCAGAATCCGGATGATCCCGGCGCGGAAGAGAGGTTCAAGGAACTGGGGGAGGCTTACGAAGTGCTCAGTGATGAGGAGAAGCGGGCAGCCTATGACCGCTATGGGCATGCGGCCTTCAAGACGGGAGGTGGCGGTGGAGGATTCGGAGCAGGTGGATTCCACGATCCGATGGACATCTTTTCGCAGGTTTTTAGCGGAGGTTTCGGCGATTTTTTCGGAGGAGGGTCGGGACGTAGCCGGGATGGGCGCAAGCGTGGTAGTGATCTGCGCTATAATCTTGAGGTCACGTTGGAAGAGACCGCCAGCGGGGTCTCCAAGGGTCTTGAGTTGGAGAAGTACGTGGCGTGCGAAACCTGTGGAGCATCCGGTTCAAAGAGCGGGGACGGAGCGCAGACCTGTGCAACCTGTCACGGTCACGGGATCGTGGAGCAGAGGATGGAGGGATTCGGAGGCATCTTCCGCAAGCAGGTGGCATGCCCTGGCTGTGATGGTTCCGGGCAGGAGATTTCCGATCCGTGTCCCGACTGCCGTGGGCAGGGCCGGGTTGAGAAGATGGATCGAACCCAGGTCGAGATTCCGGCCGGGGTCGATCATGGCATCCGGTTGCGTTCGAGCGGCAACGGCGATGCGGGCGTGCGGGGTGGACCGTCCGGCGATCTGCACATTGTTCTGCACGTAAAGCGGCATGATGTCTTTGAGCGGCGTGGAGAGGATCTCTTCTGTGAAGTGCCTGTCTCTTTCGGAACGGCGGCTCTCGGGGGGGAACTGGGTGTCCCCACTCTGGAAGGTCCAGCTTCCATCAAGATTCCCGCGGGAACGCAGAGCGGTACGATCTTCCGCCTGCGGAATCGTGGCATCCGGGATATCAGCAGCGGACGCAAGGGCGACCTGCACGTGGAGGTTCGCGTGGAGGTGCCCACCCGTTTGAGTGGTGAGCAGAAGGAGAAACTGGAGACCTTCACCGAGTCGATCGGCGAGGAGAACTCTCCGATGCATGAGAGCTTTCTTGAGAAAACAAAGCGTTTCTTCAATCTGTAGGAGCGCAGGGCGAATGGTGTATTGACCTGCAGGCTGGGAGGATGGACAGATTTTTCGTGGGCGCCGAGGACTGGAATGAAGACCGGGCCTTGCTGGGACGCGAGGAGAGTCACCACTGCCTGCGCGTGATGCGCAAGCGGACGGCTGACAAGGTGGAAATCTTCGACGGGGCGGGACGCTGGGGAAGGGGAGTGATTGCGGACGAGAGTGACGGGTTGGTTGCGGTGATGGTGGAGGAAGAAGGGAGGGACAGGCGGGCGAGTCCGGGGATTGGACTGGCGGTTGCCATTCCGAAGGGGAAGATGATGGAGCTTGTGGTGCAGAAGGCCGTTGAGCTGGGGGTGGATCAAATTCAACCGCTGGTTACCGAGCATACCGTGGTGCGTCTGGAAGACGAAAGCGGGGCCGGCAAGCGGGAGAAGTGGCAACGGGTTGCGCTGGAGGCCTGCAAGCAATGCGGGCGGAACTTTGTGCCGGAAGTAAGGGCGGTTGCCTCACTGGAGAAAGTGCTGGGAGATCGGGGTGGCCGTGCCGGGTTACTGGCCTCCCTCCGTGATGATGCGGTTTCGCTGAAGAAAGTCCTCGGGGGATTGCCCGCGGAACTGGAAGGAGTGGATCTGCTGATCGGTCCTGAGGGAGATTTTTCTGCCGCCGAGACCGAATCAGCGGTGGCAGGTGGATTCCAGCTGGTGAGCTTCGGCCCCCTTGTCCTGCGGGTGGAAACCGCAGTAATGTATGGGCTCAGTGCACTGGGCTATGAATTGCGGTAAGGATTACCGCACTCCAAAAGCTTGCGAATTGCTGCGGAAACCCTGACACTGACGACACGTGCTCAAGCGCCTTCGGCCCTACACACGCTACCTCCGACCGGTGCGCTGGCAGTTTGTCGGCGCGCTTCTGGCCGGGTTGATTTACGGACTGGCCAGCGGGGCGGGAATTCCGGTCATTATCAAGGAGGTGCTCCCCAGAATCTGGGTAGAAGGGGAACAGCCGGTCCCGCTGGGTGATCTCCTGGTAATTGCCGCTGTTCTGATCGCGGGGATGGGACTCCGGAGTGTGTCTCAGTTCGCGAACATGTATGGGATGGCCTACTGTGGGCAGCGGGTCCTGGAGGCGCTGCGGACGGACGCCTTTGCTCACCTCCAGAAACTCTCGTTATCGTTTTTTCAGCGACGTCGTAGCGGGGATACGGTGAGCCGTCTCATCACGGATACCGAGATCCTTCGTGCCGGCATCATCAATGTCACCAACGATATCATCAAGCAACCGTTCACCCTGATCGGGGCGGCGGGTGTCATCGTCTATCTCTCCATCGAAAACAGCGAGTTTGTCTTTATCCTGGCCTTTCTGATGAGTGTGCCTGCCTGCGTTCTTCCCATCCGCTGGCTGGCCAGGAAGTTGAAACAACGTGCGAAGAAACTGCAGGCCCAGGTGGGGGATGTTTCGGCCTACGTGACCGATAGTGTGCAGGCATCACGGGAGATCCGCGCCTTCAATCTGCAGGACGACCAGGTGGCCGGGATGAGGCGACGCGTACGGGAGCTGATGAAATGGCAGCTCAAGGTTCTCAAGTACGAGCGTGCAGTCGCTCCCCTGGTGGAGTTTGTCGCAGTCATCGGCATCGCGGGTGTCATTGTGTATTCGGGGCGCAACGGTGTCGGACTCCAGGAATTGGTTCCTCTCCTGGGGGCTCTTTACTTCTGCTACGAACCCGTGAAACGGTTGGGCAAGATTGCGGCCCACCTCAAGAGCATGGAGGCTTCCCTCGACCGATTGGAAGACATCTCTCATCAGGAGCCTGAGGTAATCGATCCCGAGTCCCCGATCGAACTGGGCGAGGTGCGCGGAGAGATTACTTTCAAGGGAGTCTCCTTCGCGTATGTGGAGGAAACTGTGCTCAGGGAGGTGAGCGTGAAGATCGATCCGGGAGAAGTGGTTGGGATCGTGGGGCCGAGCGGAGCCGGCAAGACAACTTTCATCAACCTGATCCTGCGGTTCTATGATCCTGCCAAAGGGGTCGTGTTACTTGATGGGCACGATCTCCGGCGCATGAGGCAGAAGGATCTGCATGATGCGATTTCCTTTGTGCCGCAGGAGCCTCTTCTCTTCAATTCTACGGCCAGGGAGAATATTCTCATCGGTCGGCCGGACGCCAGTGACGAAGAAGTCTTCGAGGCCGCCCGGCAGGCACGGGCCCACGATTTCA
>JAAZXD010000275.1 GCA_014240355.1 Roseibacillus sp.
ACCGTTTCGTGCAGGTTGCTCGATTGGCGATCCCCGAGTGCCTCCACCCGCTCGGCGAGTTGGTAGAGCGCGAGCTGACGCTGGTACTCCAGAAGGACCTGGCGCATCTGATAGGAGGCTGACTTCTGACCGGCATAGGCATTGAGGGCCTCGGCTCTCCTGCCAGTCCTGTCCTCCCCGGTGCGGGCGGCCTTGAGCTGGCTGACGATCTCCGGCATGAGTTCACCGGAGACATTGCCCATGACCTTCTGAATGCCCTCCAGGATTTCCACGTCGGTGCCTTCCAGCCCGTTGCGCCCGAACTCATCCACCAGTTCCGCGAGCAGGGCTGCGCTATCCGTGGTCGAGTTGCCGATGCGTTGCTGGCCCTGCTCCTGCCTAAGGAGGGAGGTCTCCGCCAGGACGGCACAGGGAACGAGGAAAACGCAGAACCCCGCGATTACTCGTCTGCTCCATTTGAAAATCTTGGTCTCCATTCTTCTGGCGTCCTCCCTATTCCTTTCTGTCGTCCCCGGAGGCCTCTGGATTCGCCGGGGCACGCTGGGCGCGAATCCACTCGGCGAGGGCGGCATTGAGGCGTTCCTGGTCATCGGTAGCTCGATCGATCCGCCCAAGCGAATCACCCACCCGGCTTAGCAGATCTTCGCGCTTTTCGCGAGGGGTAACAACCCTGAGAATCCGGGCAGCACTCTTTCCCTGTTCCGTCGTGTCATTCTGGTCATCCGCCTCGATCCAGAATTCAAGTTCATCGCCCACTTGAAGAGGCGGTTCAATCTGACCCAGCTCCCACTCGAAGAGTTCGGCCACCTTTCTGGCACCCCGCTCAGCAATGGGCAGGTCCAGGGCTCCCCCCCCGCCCTCCGCACCAACTTTGTAAGCCAGGACCAGTTTCTCGATCCCAAACCGGTCTTCCGCTTCGTAGCCCACCAGGACCCGGGCCCGGGCCGTGACAAGTTCACGCTGGCGCGATGGCTTCACAATCCGCACCTTGGGAGGTTCATCACTGAGAACATCAACCCGGTAGACCGTTGCGTCCCGTGAAGCCATCTCCTCGGCATCCAGAAGTTCAACCGTGAATCCATTCAACCCCGCTTCCACCTCTACCACGGCATGGAGGACGCGAGGATCCTGCCGGTCCACGGTTGCCTCCACCGCATTCTTCCCTCCAGCTCCCAGCAGGCGCACCGTCCCCCGCTTGAGCGGTTGACCGGCGGTAACCCTGAGGGAGAGCTCACTGGAGGGATAGAGAAGAAACTCGCCGGGCCGATGAGTGCTGGGCGGCAGTCTCATGTAAGCGGGATAATTCTGTATCCCCACCAGTTCCTCCACGGATGGTCGCGGAAAGGCGTGCACCGACTCCCGCCTGCTTCGCCCGTCGTTGATCACGACCTGGAAGGTGAAGGATTCCTGCACGTTCTCCAGAGTGGCCGCATAGCGGTTCTCCCCGCCGCCTCGCTCCATGCGAACCTTTTGCCGACGACCAGATGCATAGCGGATCCGAAGCAATCCCTCCTCCGGTTCATCCCCCTCCACCCGGGCTTCCACCTTCACGCTGTCACCAATCCCGATCCTGAGATCCCGCGAAGTCCAGACCACCCGTGTGGCGCGCGGAACGGGCAAATCGGAAAGGAAGGCCCGCTTCAGCAGATCCTCCGTGATCGTTCCCCCGGCATAGTAGCCTCCACTCGCCAGACCCACCAGGAGCAGCAGGACCAGGAGGGCGCGTTTCAACGACCGGGTACTCACCACCTCGGTGAGTCTCATTGGCCTGGCGAAGTCTTCGGTCTCTTCCACCATGCGCTCCACCATGTCCCGGGCTCCCTCCCCCGGCACGGTTGCCTTGCCCCGGGCAAACTGGACCGAGGCAATGAGGCGGCTCCGGAAACCCGGTTCGCTTTCCTCCACCATGAGGGCCAGGGTCTCCTCGTCCCGCTGCTGCGTCGACAGTGCTGCCAGGGCCCGGAGAAGCAACCCCGCCGCCAGAACTCCCAGGCCGATGAGCACTCCCGTTCGCACGTCGAGAGGGAGATCCACCACCCAGTCCACCGCCAGGAAGAGACCAAGTCCCAGAAGGGTTCCGCTGATCGCCACCGCCATCCGCCGCACGAATTCCACCCGCACCAGCTTCCAGCGCACCGCCGCCAGCTTCCGGCGGATTTTGGCCCCCAGCTCGTCGGGGAGAGCAGTCGATGATGATGACGGCGGATCGCTCATTTACTTCAATTCGGAAACCTTGCGGACAATCCATTCGATCGTGATGAACAGGATGAGAAGTCCAAAGAACAGGGGAGAAGACCAGAGGTCTACTTCCTTGAAACTGGTAAGGCGGGCCGTGCGCCTGGTGAGGGCCGCTGGTAACTCGTCAAGTTGAGCAAGCGGCAGGTAGGCTCCACCGGTCTGCCTGGCCAGATCGCGAAGGAGTGGCTCGTTCAACGCCGCCCGGGCATACTCCCGGTTATCGTCAATTACCGTGTAGTCGAGGGTTGCGACCCTGTCTCCGGGCAGGGCCAGACGGTAGTTGCCGGGAGGGCCCGCGGCCAACTCGGCCCGATAGATCCCGGGCTGGCCCGGGACGGCGCGCAGGATCACCTCCTGGCGCCGGTCCGAATTGTCCCCCACCGCCAGCACGGCCTGAACCACTTCCTCCTCCCGGGGCTCCCAGCTGGCGGTAAAGAGCCGCGCGTAAATCCTGACCCGGTCGCCCTGCCGGAAACGCCGGCCATTGGCTTTCAGATTCACCCGGGGCGCTTCGGTGAGAAGCCGGGCTCCCGCCATGCGCTGGATGATCTGCCCCCAGAGAATCGTATGGTAACGGTCCCCCACATTGCGACGGAAGCGCCAGAAATTGTCGGTCCCGACGAAGAGGACTTCTCCTGCCCCATAGCGATGCAGCGCCACCACCGGTGTGGTCCCCGACCCGGAAGCGGGATCGGGCCCGGTGAGTAGGACTTCTGCGGCCGGCTTTGCCCGCTCCACGCGTGCCGTCCAATAGATCGGCGGGAGGCGCCCCCAGAGCGCTTCGCTCACCCCGGAATCATCCCCAAGGCGCAACATCACACTTTCCCGGCCCGCCGGGGTGAGACTGAGCCGGAGAGGCCGCACCGCCGACGTCCTGGAGGACCCGATGGTTCTCCCCGCCAGTTCCACCGGAAGCAACTGCTCCAGTTCTGTCCGTCCGAACGCCGCAGGCATGAAGCGCTTGCCGGCAATCACGACCAGAGCCCCGCCCGCACTGGAGACATAGTCCCCCAGCAGGGAGAGCCGTCCCTCGGTGAGAAAGCGCGGATCTACGTCCCCCAGCAGGACGAGATCGAAATCGAAGAGGTCTTCCGCGCGCACCGGGAACTCCCCGAGGTACGGGCTTCCAGGCACGCGGGCGATCTCGCGGTCTCCCTCGAAGAGGAAACAGGATAGCTCCACCCGCTGTTCCCGCAACAACATCGCTTCCAGGTACTTGAACTCCCAGCGAGGCGCCTGGTCAAGGAGGAGAACCTTGAGTCGGCGGTCCACCACCCGCAGGGCAGCGCGCCCGGTGTTGTTTTCCGCCAGCACTTCCCCCGTGCCGTCAGCCTCGAATCTCGCTTCCAGGACGTATTCCCCCACCCGCTTGGGCACGAAAAGGGTGGCGATGTCCAGTGGACCGTCCTCCTCAATACTCACTTCCTCCTCCGCCACGTCCACTCCGCCCAGCGAGAAGATCACGCGACCGCTCCCTCCTTTCATTCCCTGCGTCCGCAACTTCACCGTCACAGGGACGGCATCGTCTGCCAGCAGAACCTCGCGCACCTCCACCCCTTCGATCGCGACATCGCGAGCCTCGAGATCGCCCACCCCGACGGCATAAACCGGAACTCCGGCTTCCTTCAATTCCTGCGCGACTGCTCCCAGCGGCATCCCGCTGTTCTGGCCCCCGTCGGTGATCATCAACAACCCGGCCAGGGAGGTTCCGCGGTAACGCTCCATGGCCCTGCGGAAGGCATCTCCCAGCGCAGTCTTCTCCCCGGCTGGCGCAAGCGGGAGGGATGCCTCTTCCCGTTCCTGCAACGAATCAGCATCAAACGTGAGGCGAGGGACGTGCAGGTCCTTCTCCAGGGAATCGAGAAGCGACACGCCGGCCGGGGAGGAGAGGGCTTTCTCCACCTTCTGGAGCCTACTCATGCCATCCCCGTCCTTGAACGCCATGCTTCCGGTCCGGTCGAGAAGGAGCGGCAGGGTTCGCGGGACTTCCCGTGCCAGGGTGAGGACAAGAACCGGTTGCAGCAGGATGGCGAGAAGAAGCGCAAGGAAGGTCAATCGAAGGGCCGTGAGAAGAACCCGACGCCCTCCCGGCAGCTCCTGGGGGCTCCTGCGGTAAAGCCACCAGCACAACACCGCCAGGATCACCATGAGCACGGCCGCCAGAAGGCCCCACTGCGCTGTCTCCCAGCGCAGGGACCACCCGGCAAGACCGTCCACATCGCCGACCTCTACGCCGAGGGCCTTGAGAATCCAGTCGGTCATGGCGTTCCTTGTCTCCCCCTTTCCATCA
>JAAZXD010000276.1:0-227 GCA_014240355.1 Roseibacillus sp.
GTTTGCATCTTCTCGGTTTGATCAGTTGGCCCGGGGGGGGTATGCTCTCCCCGGATAGTAGCACAACCTGTCGATACTAATGGCCACTTATGTTTACGAAACGATCCCGGATAATCCCGATGAAAAGCCCCGTCGCTTCGAGGTGCAGCAGAAGATGACTGATGAACCACTCACTCACGATCCCGAAAGCGGCCTCCCGGTCAAGCGCGTCATCACGGGGGGCTCGG
>JAAZXD010000276.1:265-4521 GCA_014240355.1 Roseibacillus sp.
ATCGTGACTCACGGAACGAGCATCCTCTCCATGCGTTCCCGGGGGTCGAAGTAGTGAAGGGCATTTTCAAAATGGGGATTGGCTGGGTCAAGCGATTCAATATGCTGGTCTGACCGGAAAATCACCACAAGAAGCAGGATGACCAGAGGAGATTACAGGGTGCCGGGGAAAACTCCCCCGCAATCCGGACTGACAAGCGGGGGTTCCTGTCGTATCACGAACAGATCCGCAGGACTCGTGCCCGTCATGCCTCGATTGCTTTCCATTTGTTCCGCCACCGTGGTGGCGACCTGGTTGATGCTCCCACCTGCTGCTGCGGTAGAAGTGGCCCCCCGTAAGATTCCGCCTGCGGTTTCCCGCAAGATTGATTTTGCCGAGGACGTTAAACCCATCCTGGCCCGTAGTTGCACCAAGTGCCATGCGAATGGGAAGCGCAAAGGGGGGTTCAATATCGATCACATCCACACCTTCGTGGGAGGAGGCGATAGCGGACCGGCGGTGGTTGCGGGGAAGGGTGCGGAGAGTCTCCTCATCGAACTGCTTCTCAGCAATGATCCTGATGAGCGGATGCCGGTCAAAGGGGACCCGCTGAGCCTGGAGGAGGTTGCCATCATGCGGACCTGGATCGATCAGGGCATGAAATGGGAGAAGGGGTTCACCTTTGCCAAGTTTAGTAACGCTCCGGTGACTCCGCGCAAGGTTGTGGTTCCACCGGGTTCCGAACCAAATCCGGTTGATCGTTTTTTGTCGGGCTACTACAAGAAGGAAAATGTTTCGAAGACTGAGGTGGTGAGTGACGCCGTTTTTGCACGGCGGGCCTTCCTTGATGTTATCGGGTTGCTGCCCTCTCCGGTCGAACGGGAATCTTTCAGCGCCGACAAGCGGTCCGACAAACGGGCTCGCCTGGTGGGGGATCTCCTGGCCGACCGGGAACACTACGCGGAGCACTGGGTGACCTTCTGGAACGACAGCCTCCGCAACAGCTACACCCGTCAGTATCATGGAGGAGGAGGGAAGCCGATCACCGGCTGGCTGAAGGCCGCACTCTCCGAGAACAAGCCCTATGATCAGTTTGTAAAGGAGCTGATCAGTCCGGTGGGAGGCTCCGACGGATTTATCAAGGGGGTTGCCTGGCGGGGCACGGTCAACGCCAGCCAGGTCACGGAGATGCAGGCTGCCCAGAATGTGGCCCAGGTGTTCATGGGCCTGAATATCAAGTGCGCGTCCTGCCATGATTCATTCATCAACGACTGGACTCTCAAGCAGACGTATTCCTTTGCGGCGATATTTGCCGGAGGTCCCCTCGACATTCATCGTTGTGACAAACCAACCGGGGAGAAGGCGGATCCGGCCTTTCTTTATCCGGAGCTGGGCAGGATAGATCCTGCTGCGCCGCCGGAGAAACGCATCGAGCAACTGGCGGGAATCATGACCTCTCCGAAGAACGGGCGGATGGCCCGGACCATGGTCAATCGTCTCTGGGCCATCTTCTTCGGACATGGACTGGTTGAACCGGTTGATGAAATGGACAATCCGAGCTGGAACCAGGATCTTCTGGACTGGTTGGCAGTGGATTTTGCGGAACACGGATATGACCTGAAGCACACTATGAACCTGCTTCTCACTTCGCAGGCTTATCAGCGACCCTCCGTTGCCCTGGACCCGGAGGCAGAAGATTTTGTCTTTCGCGGTCCGGTGGTGCGGCGAATGTCCGCCGAGCAGTTTCTTGACGGGTTGGATCAGGTGGTCCTGGCGGCCAGTGATAAAACCGCGGGGAAGGACCCGGCTGCTGCGCGGGGCACGGGGCGAAAGCGCGCCGGGTCGCGCAACCTGGATCGGCTCATGCGAACCCTCGGGAGACCGAAGCGGGACGTGGTCGTTACCCGCCGGGAATCCAGCGCCACCACTGCGCAGTTCATCGAGTTGTCCAACGGCAGGTCCGTTGCAGACCTGGTCGCTCGGGGAGGAAAGGTGTGGTTGGATTCAGGTCGGATGCCGGAAGCCCTTGTAGCTGATCTTTTCGCGAGTTCGTTCGGGCGAGCGCCCTCGAACGGAGAACTGAAATCGTCCCTGGGCGTGGTAGGAAGTCCCGCAAGCGCCAGGGGGATCGAGGATTTGCTGTGGATGCTCGTCATGCATCCGGAATTCCAGTTAATTCAATAAACGCATAGTGTACGAAACAAGCGAGATGAGTAATCCAACCAACCGCCGCGACTTTCTTTCCTCCGCCTCGGCTGCCACCCTCGGTGCGCTGGCGGCCGGTTATCCTTCCGCTACCGCTGCGGCCAGGGCCAAGGCTGGTTCACTCAATTCCACTGCCGATACCGTGATCGTGCTCTGGATGGGTGGAGGAATGGCCAGCACGGACACTTTTGATCCGAAACGGTACGTTCCCTATGAAAAGGGTCTCGATCCAAAGAGGGTCCTTTCGACCTTCCCGGCGGTCGACACCGTGGTTGATGGCCTTCAGTTCACCGAGGGCCTGGAAAAGATCGGCAAGGTCATGGACCGCGGTACGCTCATCAAGACCTACCGCGCCGCCGATCTGGGGTTCATTCTTCACAGCCGTCACCAGTATCACTGGCATACGGCCTACGAACCGCCCCTCACGGTGGCTGCTCCGCATATCGGATCGTGGGTCTCCCGGACCCTCGGACCGCTTAATCCGGATCTCCCCGCCTTCATCGACATTGGCCAAACCTTTGACGGTGGAGAAAAGGAGTCCCTTAAGGCCTTTCATACGGCCGGTTTCCTGGGCAGCGAGTTTGGACCCTTTTTCCTAGTGGAACCTGACCAGGCGGTAGAGGCCGTCAAGCCACCCCCGGGAATGAGCGACGAACGTTTTGCCAAGCGTTACCAAGCCTACAAGAAGCTTCTGGCCGACAGCCCGATCCAGCAGCACGGATCCGGACACCAGCGTGATTCCCTTCTCAACTCGATCGATAATGCCCACCGCCTCCTTTCCAGTCCCAAGGCACGCAAGGCCTTCGATCTGAGCCTGGAGCCGAAGGAGAGTTATGACACCTACAAGGTAGGAGGACGCTTCGGACTGGGGTGTCTCCTCGCCCGTCGCCTCACCGAGGCCGGTGCGCGCTTCATCGAGGTGACTCACGGGTATTACCCGTTCAAGTACTGGGATACCCACGACAACGGGCATACCCGCATGAAGGAACTCAAGCAGATGATCGATGCGCCGATTGCCCAGCTCGTTCTCGACCTGGAAGCCCGCAAACTCCTCGACCGTACCCTCATCGTAGTGGCCAGTGAGTTCAGCCGTGACATGATGATGGAGGGCAAGCCCGAGAAAAGGGTGAAGGACCAGGTGAACGTGCCTCCCAGGATCGATGGCCTCCAGCACTACGGCATGCATCGTCACTTCACCGGTGCAGGAAGCGTTCTCCTCTTTGGCGGTGGTGTGAAGAAGGGATTCGTCTACGGTGAAACTGCGGATGAGCGTCCCTGCACGACCGTGAAGGACCCGGTCACCACCCAGCAACTGCACGCCAGTATCTATCGGGCGCTCGGGATCTCCCATGACCACCATTATGCCGTTGAGCAACGGCCCTTCTATGTGACTCCGGACGGGGTGAGCGAGCCGATCATGGAACTGTTCGGGTAGCTTCTGGATTGTTACGCCATAAACTTCTTGAAGGGGTCGTGCATCTTCCTACCGTGACTCCCATCATGCTTAAGAAATCCTTGCTTGTCCTCCTCGTGTCCCTGCTCCTGCCCGCCCTTGCCTGTGCAGGAGAGAAAGAAGAGGAGCTTTATTCCAATGGGGTCATCGATCTTGGCCTTGTTGTCCGGGACCTCGATAAATCGGCCAAGTTTTACACCGAGGTAGTGGGGTTGAAGGAAGTCAATGGCTTCAAGGTTCCCGGGAAGGTGACCGGGGATTTCGGTCTTACCGACAACCAGGATGTCACGGCACGGGTTTTTGTTGCCTTGGATGCCGGGGGTAAACCCTCCTCGAAAATCAAGATGATGGCCTTTCCCAAGGCGCAGGGTAAGGCCCCGGACCAGGAATTCATTCACAGCACCCTCGGGGTCTCCTACCTCACCCTGTTCGTGACCGACATGGATGCCATGATGGTACGCCTGAAAAAGGCCGGGGTGAAGACCCTCGGGAAAACCCCGGCGCCCATCGGAGGAGCCAATCGCCTGACCGTGTTCCGGGATCCCGACGGGAACTTCATTGAGCTCATTGGTCCCTCCGGGAAGGGTGGGTAGTCCCGGGTGCTTCTTGTCCGGAGTCC
>JAAZXD010000277.1 GCA_014240355.1 Roseibacillus sp.
CCCCAGTCCGCCGATGGGAAGGAAGTGGTTGGTCCCGGTCTTCATGACGTCGTTGAAGCAGATCGATCCGGAGGGCAGGGCAGATGCTACCTGGTCGCCTCGTTCGTGGTGATGGGAAAAGGCGTAGAGGGCAAGAGGAGATGGCAGGTCCTGAGGAAACCCGTCCCTGCGGAGTTGAGTTAAATCAGATCCGGGAGGAGTTGGCTTCTTCCGACGATGGCGCAACGATTTTCAACAAGAAGATCCCGGATTTATTTCTGGTCGGAGAAGAGGCTGCTTTGTAGCGTCTCGTCGCCCTGAACTATCGTGGTTCAGGGCGCCAGACAGTCTTCGCACATCATGTCAGACTACTTCCCCAACGTCTCCAGGATCGAGTTTGAAGGGCCGGATTCGGACAATCCGCTCTCGTTCCGCCACTACAATCCTGACGAACTGGTCGCCGGGAAAAGCATGAAGGATCACCTGCGCTTCGGTGCCGCCTATTGGCACTGCATGCGTAACCCCCTGGGGGATCCCTTCGGTGCGGGCACGGCCCTCATGCCATGGGACGACGGGAGCGAGTCGCTGGACAATGCGCTGGTGCGGGTGCCTGTCTTCTTCGAGTTTCTGGAGAAGTCCCAGATCGATTACTATTGCTTCCACGATCGCGATGTCTCCCCGGAGGGCGCGACCTGGGCTGAGACGCACGCAAATCTGGAGCGGGTGACGCAGGAATTGAAAGGGGCCCAGGAGCACAGTGGCAAGAAACTGCTCTGGGGGACGGCCTGCCTGTTTGCCCATCCGCGCTACGCGCAGGGGGCTGCAACCTCGCCGAGTGCTGATGTCTTTGCTTATGCCGCAAGCCAGGTAAAGCATGCTCTTGAGGCGACCCATGCCCTCGGAGGGGCCGGCTATGTGTTCTGGGGAGGGCGGGAAGGATACGCCTCGCTCATCAACACCGACATGAAGCGCGAACTGGATCACCTCGCCCAGCTCCTGCACATGGCCGTTGACCACGCCAGGAAGATCGGGTTTACAGGTCAATTTTACATTGAGCCCAAGCCCCGTGAACCCTCCACTCACCAATACGATTCGGATGCCGCAGCCTGCCTCAATTTCCTGCGGGAGTATGACCTGCTGGACCACCTGAAGCTCAATATCGAGACTAATCATGCGGAGCTGGCGGGACACACGATGGAGCATGAGCTTGACGTGGCTTCCGCCGCCGGGGCGCTCGGATCGATCGATGCGAACCGCGGGGACCAGCTGATCGGGTGGGACACCGACCAGTTTCCAACCAATATCTATCTCTGCGCCAACATCATGCTGCGGGTCCTCAAGTTGAATGGGGGGCAGGGCTTTACCACGGGGGGCCTGAACTTTGATGCCAAGCGGCGCCGCGAATCGCACCTTCCGGAGGATCTCTTCCACGCCCACGTGGGGGGCATGGATGCCTTTGCCCGCGGGCTCAAGATAGCGGCCAGGATTATCGAGGACGGACGCTTCGAAGAGTTCGTGAGATCTCGTTATGCGTCCTTCGACAGTGGAGTCGGAGCGGAAATCGAGGCGGGAGCCACTGATCTCGATGCGCTGGATTCCCATGCTCTGGGCATTGAGCCCCCACTACTGGCCAGTGGTCGCCAGGAAATGCTTGAAAATCTTCTCAACGATTACCTCTAGGAATCAGACGGGGAGGAAAATGTTCTCCGCATTGAGTGGGGCGGATGGCCCACACGGGAAAAACCAGAAATCACCGGGAAATCTTCTGCGCCACTACGAGCGACGCGGCGCCCTACTATCAGCACGATGCCAACGGTCCTCGGTATAGATTCTTCGACACAGAGCGTGTCGGCGGTGATCCTGGATACCGTCGCGGGAACGATCCTCCATGAGGAATCAATCAGTTTCGGGGATGATTTGCCTGACTATGGCCAGCCCTCGGGATTTATCCCGGGGGGAGAGAATGGCGAGGTGCACAGTGATCCGCTCATGTGGCTGGATGCCCTTGAGCTTGTATTTGAGCGTCTGGCTGGGAGCGGAGTTGATCTGTCGCAGATCGAGGCCATTGCGGGGTCCGGTCAACAGCACGGGAGTGTCTATCTCGATGAGGGCTTTGCGGACACCGTGCAGGCCCTTGACCCGGGAAAACCCCTCAAGTCGCAGATCCTTTCGCATCTCACCCGGCAGACCGCGCCGATCTGGATGGACACCTCCACCAGTCCGGAGTGTGGCGAAATAGCGAAGGCGGTGGGCGGTGATGCCGAGGTTTGCAGCCGGAGCGGCTCCATTACGATCGAGCGTTTCACCGGACCTCAGATCCGTCGTTTCGCGAAGATGAGTTACGACAGCTGGGAACTCACCGGGGTGATCCACCTCGTCAGTTCCTTCATGGCCTCAATCCTGGCGGGGCAGAGCGTGGCGATTGATCACGGCGATGGGGCGGGCATGAACCTGTTGAATCTCGTGTCGGGTGACTGGGATCAAGACCTGTTGGAAGCCACCGCTCCGGACCTGCGCGGGAAGCTTCCCCCCGCCCAACCGTCTGCGACGGTGGCAGGGAAGGTGAGCGCGTTCTTTGTTGAAAAATACGGGCTTAACCCGGCGTGCGAGGTGGTCCTCTTTTCCGGGGACAATCCCTGCAGTCTGGTGGGAATGGGGGCCTCCAGGCCGGGGAAGGTGGTCATCAGCCTGGGAACGAGCGACACCCTCTTTGCCGCCATGCCCGAACCGCGGACCGACCCGAACGGATTTGGGCATGTCTTCGGGAATCCCATGGGCGGATTCATGAGTCTGATCTGTTTTCTGAATGGCTCGCTCGCGCGTGAGCGGGTGAAGGAGGATCTCGGGCTGGGCTGGTCGGACTTCGATCGGGAAGGCCTGGCCCGGACACCGGCGGGGAACGAGGGCCGCCTGATGCTTCCGTTCTTTGGTCCGGAAATCACCCCACGGGTGGAGTCCGGTGATGCGGTGTACCGGGGATGGGCGGACGGGCAGCGCGACCCGGCGTCGGTGGTCCGCGCCCTGCTGGAGGGGCAGTTCCTCAATATGAAGGTCCACTCCCGCTGGCTGGGAGTGGCCCCGGAGACGATTTACCTCACCGGTGGCGCCTCGCAGAACGACGGCATCGCCCAGACTGTGGCCAATGTCTTCGGCGTTCCGGTCTCTCGATTGAGCGTGGCGGGGTCGGCGGCCCTGGGGGCGGGCATGCGGGCAGCCCAGGCGGCCTGCGGCGTCTCGTTGGAATCCCTGGAGGAAGCCTTCTGCCAGCCCGAGGAGGGCTCGACCGTGGTTCCCGAGGAGGGGACAGGAGAAATCTACGAGGAATTGGAGCAAAAGTGGGTCTCAGCCTTGCACGAGGCCTTTTCGCTCCCTAATGACTGAACGCAATCCGCAACCACACATACCGATGGCACGACCAGTAACACTCTTCACCGGCCAGTGGGCCGATCTTTCTCTCGCTGACCTTCTGCCGAAGGTCAAGGACATGGGCTACGATGGAGTTGAACTCGCCTGCTGGGGTGATCACTTCGACGTGCAGCAAGCTCTCAATGAGGACGGCTACGTCGAGGGACGCTGGGAGCTTCTCCAGCAAAATGGCATGGTCTGCTATGCCATTTCGAATCACCTGGTGGGACAAGCGGTCTGCGACAATATCGATGAGCGCCACCAGTCCATCCTTTCGCCCGTGGTCTGGGGTGATGGTGACCCGGAAGGGGTGCGCCAGCGCGCGGCCCAGGAGATGATCGATACCGCCAAAGCCTGCCGGAAGTTCGTTGACGCCGGGGCATCCTACATGGCGGACAAGCCTGCCGGTTCGGGGCGGGCGGTTGTCAACGGATTCACCGGTTCCAGTATCTGGCATTCCATCTACGCGTTCCCGCCGACCAGCCAGGAGTACTACCAGAAGGGATTTGATGATTTCGCGGCGCGCTGGAAGCCGATCCTCGATGAGTTCGATGCGGTCAATGTGGACTTTGGACTGGAGGTGCATCCGACCGAAATCGCCTTTGACATCGCTTCCGCCGCACGGGCCATCGAGGCCGTGGGTGGCCACAGCCGCTTCGGGTTCAACTACGACCCGAGCCACCTTGGCTATCAGGGTGTCGACTACGTGAAGTTCATTCGTGATTTCCCGGAGCGCATCTTCCACGTGCATATGAAGGATGCGTGGTGGGGCCATGGCGACGGCACGGTGGGCGTCTTTGGCGGACACACCGACTTCACCGACCCCCGCCGCTTCTGGGATTTCCGCTCGGTGGGACGGGGTGACACGGATTTCGAGGAAATCATCGTGGCGCTGAACGACATCGCCTATGCCGGGCCACTCTCAGTGGAGTGGGAGGACGGTCGCATGGACCGCATCCACGGGGCGGCTGAGAGCTGTGCCTTCACGAGGGATCTCGATTTCGCACCCAGCGACGTGATCTTTGACTCGGCCTTCGACAAGGAGAACCAGTAATCCGTAATCCGGAGCGAATCATGGCAACCAAGGTAGGGGTTATCGGTGCCGGCGGGATGCTGCAGTATCACGCACCCGGCTT
>JAAZXD010000278.1 GCA_014240355.1 Roseibacillus sp.
CCGCTCTGGACCTCTTGCTGGATGCTGATGGCAAGGTGGCTGGGTTGCTGGCGTACTGGAGGGAGACCGGTCGCTTTGTTCTCTTTCGGGCCAAGGCCGTGGTTTTGGCTACCGGTGGTGGCGGGAAGGCTTGGCGTGTGACTTCCAACTCCTGGGAGTACACCGGAGACGGACTGGGCATGGCCTGTCGGGCCGGGGCCGAGATGATCGACATGGAGTTCACGCAGTTCCATCCTACCGGCATGGTCTGGCCACCTTCGGTGCGCGGCATTCTGGTAACCGAAGGAGTTCGTGGCGACGGGGGCATTTTGCTCAACAACAAGAACGAGCGTTTCATGTTCGATTATATTCCGGAGCGGTTCGCTCCGGAGACGGCCGATACCGGGGAGGAAGCCCAACGATGGCTGGATGGTGACCGGGATGCTCGACGACCGCCCGAGTTGCTGACCCGCGACGTGGTGGCCCGGGCTATTACCCGCGAAGTTAAGGAGGGCAGGGGATCCCCGAACGGGGGAGTGTTCCTCGACATTGCATCTCGCCGACCGGCCGACTTCATCAAACGCAAGTTGCCTTCGATGTATCATCAGTTCAAGGAATTGGCTGAAATCGACATCACCGAGGAACCCATGGAGGTGGGGCCTACCCTGCACTATTTCATGGGGGGCATCCGGGTGGACGACGATTCACAGGAGACCTGCGTCCCGGGCCTTTTTGCTTCAGGTGAATGCGCGGGTGGGATGCATGGAGCCAATCGCCTGGGGGGCAATTCTCTGTCCGACCTTCTCGTTTTCGGCAAATTGTCCGGAGACGGCGCTATCGATTATGCCAATAAAATGGATTCCCTTCCAGAGGTGGACGAGGATCGTGTGCAGGAACTGATGAGAGCGGCAACCGCTCCGCTCAATCGGGAGGAAGGCTCCAATCCCTACCTGATCCAGGAGAAGCTGCAGCAAATGATGCAGCGTTGTGTCGGCATTGTGCGCAATGCGGAGGATTTGCAGAATGGCTTGGAGGAATTGGAAGAACTTCGCGAGGAGGCGAAAACCGTCAAGGCCCATGCTTCAGCCCAGTACAATCCGGGGTGGAACGTTGCCCTGGATCTTCCCAATCTGATCATCACCGCCGAGGCGGTCACTCGGGCTGCCCTTGTCCGGGAAGAAAGCCGGGGAGCGCATACGCGCACCGATTTCGAGGGCGAGCGTGATGAATGGTTGCAGTACAACGTTATCTTGAGCGCTGGCGAAGACGGTCGTCTGGCGGCTAAAAAGGAAAAACGAGCTGATCCACCGGAAGACTTGGCGGCCATCGCCAATGCTACCTTGGAGGAGTTGGAGGCAGACAACGATGAGTGAGCGTATTTTTAAAGTTTGGCGGGGCGATGCCGAAGGTGGTGAGTTCAAGGACTATGCCGTTGAGCTGGATCGCGGAATGGTGGTTCTCGATGCCCTCCACTTAATCCAGGCTCAGCATGCAGGCGACCTCGCTGTTCGCTGGAACTGCAAGGCCGGAAAATGCGGCTCCTGTAGCATGGAAATAAACGGGCGTCCGCGTCTCAGCTGTATGACGCGTATCAATGAGTTCGGACCTGACGAAGTGATCACGGCGCGACCCATGAAGACCTTTCCCGTAATCAGGGATCTGGTCACTGACGTCTCTTGGAATTTCGAGCAGAACAAGCGCATCAAGCCCTTTAAGCCCAAGGAGAAGGATGCCGACGGCAATTACCGCATGAGGCAGCGTGACGTGGAGCGAGTGCAGGAGTTTCGCAAATGCATAGAATGCTACCTTTGCCAGAACGTCTGCCACGTTTTACGCGACCACGACCGTAAGGACGCTTTTGTCGGACCCCGTTTCATGATTCGCCTGGCTTCTCTCGAAATGCATCCCCTGGACGTCGAGGATCGCGTTCCTGAGACTCGCGATGAATTTGGCTCCGGGATGTGCAACATCACCCGATGTTGTACCGATGTCTGTCCCGAGCACATTCAGATTACCGATAACGGCATTATTCCAATGAAGGAACGTATTGTCGATCGCTACTACGACCCTCTCCTCTGGTTGCTCCGCAAGATAAGGGGTTCAGGAAAGAAGAAGAAGGCTTCCGCTGAGGCCGAGGACTGAGAATCCACAGGCCAGGAGTTCACGCGCTGGCGTTTCCTTCAAGGGATTGCTTCGCGAAAGGAGGAAGGCCCTTCCAAATCGGGAAGGTGCGGGCCGGGGGGTATGGCCTCCGCCGTTATTGCTCATTCCCTTCCTTGGGCGGAGGAACCGGGATGGGGGGAGTGGTGGCGCTGGGGCGCGGAGGAATGGCGACCGGCGGAGAGACCGCGGTAGCTGAGGGTTTGGTGCCCGCTGCGGTTGGATCCGCATTTTCCTCAGGCTTCTCCTTCTTCTTTACGATTTCGTCACGGCCCTTATCCAGACTGCTGATGGCAAAATTAGCGAACTCATAAACACGGGTGGAGAACACCTGTTCCAGTTCGAGCTTATACTCCAGGTTCTCCCGATTGGCTTTGAAGAGTTTCTCGGCGTTTTCAGCGTCCTCAGGGGTCTCGCCCTCCTTCTTAGCCCTCTCCTTGAGGAAGTTGGCCTCGACTTTTACGGTTCCAATATAATTGGAGGAAGGGGGGGGAGGGGCGTCATCGTCATCTCCGGCTTTTTCTTCCTTCACGGGAGCAAACTCGAAGGTGTAGCTGAAACCGTCGAAGGTCGTGATGACTGCCTTACGGGACTTGGAGGTGTCCTGCTTCTGCTCAGCTTCCTCCGGATCGAGGACATCCTCGAAACGGAGTTTGTCGAAGAGAGACTTGAAGGGGCCGGTTCCGGCGGTGTCCATTTCCTCGTCCTCCTTGAGGCCACCGGTGGAGAAGTCGCTATTCTCGTCGGCCCGGGTGGCTGTCCAGCCCTTGAACTCCTTGTCATTGGGAGCGCTGAGAGAGATGCTCTTGATCTTCTTCACCTCGATGAACTTGTAGGACAGCCAGGAGGCGGGACTGGAGAGTTGTCCACGACGCTTGTCCGTGTTCTTGGACTCCGCATCGCCGGTTGAGCGGTTGAGGGTTCCAAGGGCCTTCCAGATGCCCTGAGCTTCAGGGCGTCCTGCGGAACTGCGGACCACGAATCCTCGCGGGGCCCGGGAGGCCACCTCTCCGAATTCTTCTCCCAGGATGACGTCTACCAGTTTGTTTTCGTCCTTCCCGGTTACGGAGATCTGTAGTCCCCGGGGATCTTCGGGGTTGTCATCCCCCGCCCCTTTCCTCTCCTCCTGATAGGCTTCAGCCTGCTCCTTGTCCTCGGGAGAGAGGAGACCGATCTGGCTGTAGTGCTCCTCTTTGGCGCGAACCTCCAGGCCGATCTTGAACTGGACGAGGGACTTGAGAAGCTGCTGCACCTCTTTGGGGTTGTCGATGGGATAGTCCTGGCGGTTGGCCACGACCCAGTCGGCCTCCTTCTTCCTGAGGACCACTTCATTTTCGGAGTCCTTGATCCGGATTTCCTCCACGTCGTCCTCGCTGAAGGATTTTACGAGGTATTCCCCGATCTGTTCATTGTTAGGACTGAACCGCTCGGGCGTGTTGAGAAGCATGACCGTGGCCATGATTGTACTGATGGCGGTGACTCCGATCAGAAAAAGAAGGTGTGTGTTCTTCATTTCGCTGCCGTTTTGAATTTACGGGTGATGCCCACTAAAAGTCCGATGATGATGACGAGGGTGGGAGTGAGCAGCATGTTGGTCCATTCGTAGCTATTGATGGCGGCCTGGATCTCGGCGCGCTGCTGGCGGCTGATCTTGTTTTCATCGCGCTGGAGGTCGCGGATCTTCGTCTCGATCTCCTGGGCCTTCTCGATGCTCTCTTCGCTCTGGCCGATGACCATGAGACCGCCACCGATATCGCGGCCCTCCTGTCCCTCTTCCAGGGTTCTGCGGGCTTCTTCAATGGCGGCCTGGATCTTCTGACGCGGCCCCGCGGCTCGTTCGGCGGCCTTTTCGCGGATGTCGTTGATCACGGTGAAGCTGCGACTGGTGGAATCACGGCCGCGGATATTCAGGAGGTCCTGATCTCCGGCGAGGTTTTCGACCAGGTTCATAATGAAGTCGATGTTGTTGTTGTCACGCGCAGCTCCCCGCTCGGCATCGCCCATGAAGTAGTCGAAAAGCATGTCGACGTCGGAGATGATGGCCATCACCCCGTCCTCCGTGCCTTCAAGTTGATGGTGGTCCTCTTCCTCGGGTGGGGTGGCGACCTCTTCCTCCGAGGCCGGGGAGGCCTCAGGGGCCGGCTCTGCCTTCACCTCGGGCTCAGGATTGGCGGCTGGTGCTGGTTTTTCCTCAGCCGGAGCGGGTTCCGGCGTGTCCGGAGGAGAAGCGGGGGCCTCTTCCTCTGGCTTGGCCTCAGGGGAGGGAGCTTCTCCTTCGGTTTGTCCACAGCCCTCTGGCTCTGAGGCGGGTTCCGGGGCCGGGGCCGGGGCAGGGGCAGGGGCAGGGGCAGGGGCAGGGGCAGGGGCAGGGGCAGGG
>JAAZXD010000279.1 GCA_014240355.1 Roseibacillus sp.
GCCGGGGCAACCGGAGAAGTTGGCCTCGGCGCTCTGGCCTTCGGCCTGGAAGCACAGCCCGAGAAGGTGGACGCCGAGGGCATGTCGGCGGTCAATCTCACCGACTTTGGCGCGAACCTGTTGCCGGACCGAGCGGGAGGAAAGGCGGTGCTGCATCGCGTCTTCCGTTACGGACAGGCCGGAGGATCGCTCGCCCTTCGAGTCGCGGCGGTGGCGCCCGAGTTGCGGGTTGATACCACCCAGGTACTCTCCATCGGCGACGAGAGGCTCACCTTGGTCCTCAACAAGTTCGGGGTCGATATCAACCGGGCGGGGGTCTTCCAGATGAGCTTTCCGCTTCCTGCGGGACTGGAAGTGGATTCGCTCACCGGGGCCGCTCTTAGTCACTGGACAGAGCTGACCGAGAATGATGTGCGCTACATCATCATGCATCTGAACGGCAAGACGATCGGCAAGCAGCAATTCCATCTCACTCTCTCGGGACCGCCCCCGGCTGCCGGTGAAACCAACTGGCTCGTGCCGCGGCTCGAAGTGCGCGAAGCCCAGCGTCACACCGGATCGTTGGTCATTCAACCCACCACCGGAATCAGGCTCGAAGCGACCTTGGAACGAAACGTCTCGGATGTGAGCCCCAAGACGATTGGAGGCAATGGCGAGAATGCCCTGGGCTTCCGCCTGCTCCAAAGCGATTGGGAGATCCGTCTCGGAGTGAACAAAGATCAAGCTCGTGTGCGAGCGGATGTCCTCCATACCTTGATCCTGCGCGAAGGGCAGACCCGCACATCTATTCTGGCGAGTATCGCGGTGGACCGGGCGTCCATCCGCTCTCTTCGGGTGAAGCTTCCTGAGTTAAGTGAGAAAGAAGCGAACTCCTTGCGTGGGCTTGGGAACTCCGTGAACGACATGGTGCAGGTCGTCGATGATGCCGGCAACGCGGTGCCGGAGCTCTACGACATTCTGTTCAAGCGCCGCGTGCTGGGACGCTTGAAGCTGAGGATCGATTGGGAGCGCACCGGAGAGCGCAAGAGCGTCGATGCCAATCAGAGTGACGTCGAAAGGGTGGCCATGATCAACTTCCCCACTGCGGAGCGGAACTCGGATTACTACGTCGCAGTGCGGGCCGGCCGGTCCGAGTCGGGTCTCGATCCCACGGCCAATTCGCTCCCCAGTGGTTGGCAGAATGGCGAATGGGGATCCCTCAACAAAGGGCTGCGCGAGAGCGGCAACCAAAGTGCTCCCGCCTTGGTCTTCAAGTGTAAGGCGGCTTCGTCGCCGCTCGAACTTGAGGTCAAGCGGCACTCGGCCGCCGATGCCCTCAACCTGAGGGTGGTGAAGGGCAGCATTACGACCGTCGTCTCTCCGGCGGACAAACCCATCGGCCGACATCTCACCTCTGTTGACCTCGATCTCGAAGTCATCCAGCGCAATGCCCTCAACGTCCGGCTTCCCAAGGGAGCCAATCTGTTCAATGTGATGGTGAACGGCGAGAGTGTGAGTCTGGTTCGGGTGGAGGAAGCCTATCAGTTTTACGTTCTTCCGGGGCCGAAGGACCGGAAGGCTCAGGTGCACTTTGTCTATTCCAGCCCCGGCCAAAAACTAGGAAAGCTCGCCCTGGAAAGTCCGCGGCTCAACGTGCCCTTGGCCAACATCGAGTGGAAGGTGGTGGTGCCCAAGGATTACGAACTGGTGAAGGACGCAGGGGACCTGGATTTCAGCGGCGAGACGGAGGCGCAAGACTACACTCTGGCTCGCTATGAAGAAAAGAACGAGAAGGAGCGCACCGCCCAGCGGCGTTTCGCGGTAGATTCCATCGAGAAGGCCAATGAGTTGCTCACGGCAGGTGAACAAAAACAGGCGCGCAGCCTTCTCAACAGTGCGGCCAACAACTACGCGCTCGATGCCGCCTCCAATGAAGATGCCCGTGTGCAGCTGACCCGGATTCAGCAGAAGCAGGTCATCGTGGCACTCAATACGCGCCGTCACCGTCTCCTTCTCGACAACCAGACGGATGACCAAGCCACCTTCGAAGCGAACGATATACTGGAGCGTGCGGCGACCCTCAACCCGCTGGTCAGCCACAATGATCTTAGGTTCAACTCGGAGCAATACAGCGCGATCATCCGGGGCAACAGTGTGGAGGATACGCGGAACATCGAAACCGTCGCCGATCAGGTCGTGGTTCATCAACGATCCACCGAGCCGGCCCCGCAGACCCTGCGCATCGCCATTCCGGACGAAGGCAAGATCTTTACCTTTTCTCGGTCGGTTCAAGTAGGCAAGGACGCGGCGCTCAGTCTCGATCTCAAGTTCAAAGCTCCGCGCATGCGCAGCACGGGAGGGGAGGCTTTTGTTCTCGTCCTCGTCTTCGGGATCTGTGTGGCCCTGGTCTTCGGCTGGAAGCAGAGTGCAGCGCGCTCCTGATTCGCCGAGGGGCTCTTTGCAACCCCCGGGGGCAGTTCTCCCGGGGGTGATCTCATGCAGGGCATTTCGAAGCTCGCCAGCCCCGTAGGGTCCAAGAACTCGAATCGTTGAATTCATGCTGCATCCCGGTAGTAGTAGGGCAACGCCATTTGGCTCCGGGACGAACCCGGGAGGTGGCTTTCCTCGGCTTGGGCGTGCTCCTGGGCTTGTTCCTGGGCTTGGTCTTCGGCTTGGGCCTGGGGAGGACCTGGCAACGCCGGGCCCATTCCTCCCACTGAGCGGCAAGGGCTTTTACCCGCCCGGGCCGTTGGGGGGCCAGGTTCTGCTGTTCGGTGCGGTCGGCAGCCAGGTCGTAAAGTTCCCATCGACCCTTCTCCCCGAGGCGTACCAGCTTCTCATCGTCCACCCGGATGGCAGCGTTGCCCTCGTGTTCCCAGAAGAGGGGGCGCCTGGCGAATTCCCCCTTGCCGGTGAGGAGTGGGCGCAGGCTTTGCCCTGCCATGGCGGGAACCGGTCGGCCCTTGCGGTTTTTTGGGTAGCTCGCGGCTCCGAGATCGACGCAGGTCGCCATCAGGTCGATGAGGTGGGTGGGCGTGCTGATCCAGTCCTTGCGGGGAGAGATCCGGTTCGGCCAGTGGGCAATGAGCGGAGAGGCAATCCCGCCTTCGTGATTGTAGTGCTTGTACTGGCGGAAGGGGACGTTGTTGAGATGGGCCCAGCACCGTCCGATGAAGACATTGGAATGCGAGTCGCCCGGTTGTTTGCCCTCATAGCGCCCCTTGATGCCGGCTTCGGCGTTTCCACCGTTGTCGGAAAGAAACAGGATGAGAGTGTTGTCCAGTTGTTCCCGTTTCTCGAGGGCGGCTACCAGCTTCCCCACGTTTCTGTCGATCTCCTCGATCATGGCGGCGTAGATGGCCATCATGTCGTCGTAGCGCACCTGGGCCTTCTCCCCCAGGGACTTCCAGGCCGGGATTTGCGCGGGACGGGATTCCGGCTTCCAGCTGGCCTCGACCAGGCCGGATTCCACCTGGCGGGCGTGGCGCTCGCGGGCCAGTTGATCCCATCCGGCACGGTACTTGCCACGGTATCTGGCAATGGTCGCCTCCGGGGCCATGCACGGGAAGTGGGGCGCCACATGGGCGAGGTACCAGAAGAAGGGTTTGTTGGCGGTGCGGGCTTCGTCAAGGAAGCGGATCCCCTGCCCGGTCCAGAGATTGGATCCGTACCACGGGGGAGAGAGCCGTGGGTCGTCCCTGGCAAGTTCCTTTCCGTTGAAGTACAGTTTGCGGCTCGCCATCCGGCCGGTCTGGTTGGAGAAGTGCACTCCTCCCTGATCGAGATTGAGGCTGCGGAGGAAACCGCGGGCGGTGGGATTGACCTGCTCGGAGTAACCCACGTGCCACTTGCCGGTCATGGCGGTGAAGTAGCCGGCCCGGCCGAGAACCTCCGCGATGGTGTGGCACTGTTCGGTGAGCCGCCCGCGGTAGCCCGGCAGGCCCTGGTCCGCAGTCATCCAGCCCACTCCGGCCTGGTGGGAGTAGAGGCCGGTCAGGAGCGAGGCCCGTGTGGGACAGCAGCGGCCCGTGTTATAGAACTGGGAGAATCGGGCCCCCCGAGATGCGAGGGCATCGAGGTGCGGGGTGGGGATCTCACTCCCATAACAACCGATGTCCGAAAACCCCATGTCATCCACCATGATGAGGATGATGTTGGGCCGGTCGTCCGCAGTGAGGACCAGGAGGCTGGTAAGGGAAAGGACAAGAGTGGTGAACAGGGTTTTCATATGGGCGGTGGAGCGAGGTCAACGTGACCCTCGTGTCCTCCAGCGCACAAGGAAACATTTCACTTCGCGCAGAATTCCAGCCGCTACCTCCGGGACTCCCGGCTCCATGCCTCTTTTGCTTTTTGACCGAGGAACAATTCGTTAGATCTTTCTGGTATGCGCATTCCCTTTCCCACTGTGATCATGACTACGTAACGGCTTAGGGTGCTTGCAGGGAGTGTTATAAACCGGGCTCTTTCCGGACCTCCTGCGTTGAGCGTGGAGGCAGGAGAAGGAGAGCGGGGTCCGATAGTCAT
>JAAZXD010000027.1 GCA_014240355.1 Roseibacillus sp.
CTGCGACATGATGATGCCCACCATGGACGGCCTGGAGTTCGCCCGTCTTGCGGCGGAGGTCGCGGGCTCCCTGCTTCCGCCCATGATTCTCGTCACTTCCGCGCGGTTGAGCGGGGAAAAGGAGCACGCGCTGGCAGCAGGTTATCGGCAGGTCCTGTTCAAGCCTGTGCGGCAACGGGAGATGTTCCGGGCGCTCGGCCCGATCCTGAGTCCCGATGCCGGGGAGGAATGCGTGCCCGCCGGGGACCGCTATATCCTGGTGGCGGAGGACAATCCGATCAATGCGCGTCTAGCCACTCTCATCCTGGCAAAGTTCGGCTTTCAGGTAGACACCGCCGACAATGGGCGCGAGGCGCTCGAGAAACTGCAGCAGGGACAGAACTACGAGGCCATCTTCATGGACATGAACATGCCGGAGGTGGATGGGGTGGAGGCAGCCTGTCTCGTGCGGGCGGGTCAGGGAGGCGGAAACACGGCCAACCTTCCCATCATAGCGATGACTGCCAACGTGCTTGAATCGGATCGTGAGACCTGTCGCAAGGCTGGGATGAACGGCTATCTTCCCAAACCCCTCCGTCCCGCGGATGTGGAGTATGCCCTGCACGAAATGGGATTGGTTTCCTAGGGCCGGTTATTGTCGCCGGTCCCGGAAATCCCGGAGGCAAGGGGCCCGGTCTCAGAGTTCTTCGCTCCCCAGCGGGGGCCGGGTGGCCCGGTAAAACTTACAAGTTGGCAAAGGCTGAACCCGGAAAGAACTACCGGATTCCAGGGGTGGAAAATTATATTAACGTTTCCGTAATAAATTTCCAACACGCACGATATCAAATAGTTAAGAGTCATGATGGCCAAGTTGGCACGGGTTGTGCAACCAAAACCTCTCACTCCATAAAGATTACATGCTGGAACTCTCCGTCCTGACGAATCCCCGGAACCGTTGCGCCACGCCAGGGCAAACCCTTGGCGTCAAACGGGGATGGAGGAACGAAGGAGGAGCGGGTTTCCGGTGCGGAGTTGAAGAATTTTCGACGGCGGGGCCATTTGATGAGCCCGATCGCAGACCTGACCTCTGGCGCAGTTCACTAATCCGGGTGTGCCATCAAGGGGTTGGGAGCGGACGGTCTCGGTCCAGTCGGCGAACAGCCATTACCGGGGAGGCTGACTACCTGTCCGGTAATCATAGCAGAATATGTCCGGGTGGTAGCGGACATTCATTCGACTGACAAGGCAAGGTAAGGGGGGCGCCGGGTTTTAGATCCTAAAACCGTGGCGCCTCTCTTTGCTTGTACAGATGCAGGGGATTCAAGGGCAGGGGTCCCGGAGTTTGCAATGCCGTGACGGTGGTCTAGTAATGCCCCGTGTCCTTTCAACTGGTCAGCGACTACAGCGCCAAGGGTGATCAGGAACAGGCCTTTGAGAAACTGGTCAAGTCGCTGGAGGCCGGCAATGCGCACCAGACCCTGCTGGGGGTCACGGGGTCCGGTAAAACATTCAGCATGGCCAATGTCATCGAGCGGATGGGCAGGCCCACCCTCGTGATGAGCCACAACAAGACCCTTGCCGCGCAGCTCTACTCCGAGTTAAAAAACTTCTTTCCGCACAATGCGGTCGAGTATTTCGTGAGCTATTTCGATTATTACCAGCCGGAAGCCTACATCCCGCGCAGCGACACCTACATCGAGAAGGACTCCTCCATCAACGACGAGATCGAGCGCCTTCGATTGAGCACGATGGGTTCGCTCCTGACCCGCCAGGATGTCGTGGTGGTGGCCTCGGTAAGCTGCATCTACGGCCTTGGATCGCCCGACGACGACGAGGGGATGATGGTCCCCGTCTGGCAGGGGCAGGAACTGGCGCGTGACGAGCTCCTGGGACAGCTGGTGAGCATTCTCTTTGAGCGCAACGACATCGCCTTCGGCCGGGGGAAGTTCCGGGTGCGGGGTGACGTGGTGGAGGTGCATCCCGCCTATCTCGAGGACACCGCCATCCGGGTTGAGTTCTTCGGGGACGAAGTGGACCGGGTGTCCACCGTTGATGTCCTGACCGGGGCGGTGATCGAGCGGGTCGACAGGCACACCTTCTTCCCTGCCAAGCAGTTTGTCAGCTCGGTCGACAAGATGCAGCGGGCCATGATCGCGATCCGCGCCGAGATGGATGAGCGGATCGAGTTCTTCGAGAAGAATGGCAAGCTCATCGAGGCCCAGCGTCTTAAGATGCGCACGGAGTACGACCTGGAGATGATGCAGGAGATGGGATTCTGCCAGGGCATCGAGAACTATTCCCGGCACATCACGGGTCGGACGCCGGGTGAGCGGCCTTATACCCTGCTCGATTTCTTTCCCGACGACTTCCTCGTGCTCATGGACGAGAGCCATGTCAGCCTGCCGCAGATCCGCGGGATGTATAAAGGAGACATGAGTCGCAAGGGGGTTCTGGTCGACCATGGGTTCCGGTTGCCCAGTGCGCTCGACAACCGCCCGTTGCGCTTCAACGAATTCATGGAACTCACCAGGCAGCGCGTTTACGTGAGTGCCACCCCGGGCCCCTTTGAAGTGGTCAACTCGCGTCCGGACAACAAGGGCTGCATCCCCGTGCATGGAAACAAGGAACGTGGGATCGATCCCATCAGCCTGAGGCAGCTTCGCATCGAGCCCAGTCCCACTGATGAGCCGGTGGAGGCATTTGATGTGACCCGGAAGGGAAACCTCCTCATCGTGGAGCAGATCATCCGTCCCACCGGCCTGCTCGATCCGGTCGTCACCCTCAAGCCCCTCGCTGGGCAGATCGACGAGACCATCGAGTTGTGCCGGCAGCGCACCGAGAAGGGTGAGCGCGTGCTGGTGACCACCCTGACCAAGCGCACGGCCGAGGATCTTTCGGAGTACCTCCAGGGGGCCGGGCTGAAGGTCCGCTATATCCACGCCGACATCGATGCGGTGGAGCGGGTGGAGATCCTGCGGCAGCTCCGGGCGGCGGAGTTCGACATCCTGGTGGGGATCAACCTGCTGCGGGAGGGACTGGACCTGCCCGAGGTTTCAATGGTGTGCATCCTTGATGCCGACAAGGAGGGTTTCCTGCGCAACGAGACCAGCCTGATCCAGACCGCGGGAAGGGCGGCCCGTCATATCAATGGGGAGTGCGTCCTGTTCTGTGACGAGGTGACCGATTCCATCCAGCGTCTCATCGATGTGACCGAGTATCGGCGCGGCAGGCAGAAGGAGTACAACGAACGGCACAACATCACGCCGCAGAGTGTGGTGCGGGCGGTGCAGAAGAGCTTGCACCAGCACCAGGATGACAGGAGCCGGGCCGAGAAGCTCAATCGCTCCCTCGTGGCCGAGGAGGCCTCACTCTACGATGCGGTGAATGTCCTGAGTGAACTGGAACAGGAAATGCAGGAGGCGGCTACCAGGCTGGAATTTGAGCGGGCAGCCCACCTGCGGGACCAGATCAAGGAGCTCAAGAAGCGGGCCGGGCTGGGAAAAGGGGAGAGCAGGCCGGGGAAGGAGAAGGAGGCCTTCCGAAAGAAGTGATCAGGTCCCGCAGAAGGTCGAGTGGACGACTTCCCCGGGCTGGGGTGGGTTCTCATACCCGGCATTCTCCGGCTGTTCGTCGAAGGGCCGGGAGAGGACTTCGAGGAGTTGTTCGAAGGGGGCGAAGTTCTGTTGTTCGGCAGCCGTGATGGCTTCCTCGAGGCGGTGGTTGCGGGGAATGAAGATGGGGTTGGCTGCACGCATGGTCTGTGCCTGGTCGCGAAAATCCTGCTGCGAGGTCCGCGCCTGCCACTTTGCGGACCACTGGTCGAATCCCTTGGCGCACCCGAAAAGATCATGCACTGCGGACTGGTCCTCATCGTGCGATTCCACCTGAGTGGTGAGGCGGCGGAAGAAGAGAGTGAAGTCGACTTCCTGTTCGGCGAGGAGAGTGAGGAGATCCCTCGCGAGGTCGAGATCTCCGGGGCGCGGGTCGAGGAGCCCGAGCTTACGGGCGAACCCTTGCTCGTAGGCACGAGCGAACGTGCCGGGGAATTCGTTGAGGACAGCTTCGAACTCTTCCCTGGCGTCCTCCGCGCTGCCGGGACGGAGGGGGATGAGGCACTGTGCGAGCTGGAGGAGGTTCCAGTGCGCGATCTGCGGTTGGTTCCCCCAGGAGTAGCGCCCGTGCCGATCGATGGAGCTGAAGACCTTCCCGGGGTGGAAGTTGTCCACGAAGGCGCAGGGGCCGTAGTCGATGGTTTCGCCCGCAATGGAGAAGTTATCGGTATTCATCACCCCGTGGATGAATCCGACCAGCATCCACTGCGCGACCAGCTCGGCCTGCCGGGTGGCCAGCAGACCGAGGAGGGCAAGTTCGGGAACTTCCTTTTCTGCGGCCTCGGGGTAGTGGCGGGTGATGACGTGGTCGGTCAGGGCGCGAAGGGCATCAGGATCTTCACGCGCATGGTGATACTGGAAAGTGCCCACCCGGATGTGGCTGCTGGCCACCCGCGTGAAGACCGCGCCGGGCAGCGGGCGTTCGCGGAGGACCTTTTCTCCGGTGGTGACAACCGCGAGGGCCCTGGTGGTGGGAATACCGAGTGCGGCCATCGCTTCGCTCACCACGTATTCCCGGATGGCGGGACCAAGGGCGGCACGGCCGTCTCCGTTGCGGGAGAAGATGGTCGGACCCGATCCCTTCAGCTGGATGTCCCGTCGTCTTCCGTCAGGTCCCACAACCTCGCCGAGAAGGACCGCCCGGCCGTCCCCGAGTTGGGGAACCCATCCACCGAACTGGTGTCCGGCGTAGGCAAGCGCAATCGGTTCGGACCCCTCCGGGAGAGCGTTGCCGGCAAGTACGTCGGGGGGGAAGTCCCTGGCGGTGACTCCCATCTCTTCCGCCAGAGCATGGTTGAAGCGAAGGAGGGACGGGGAGGCCACCGGGGTGGGATCGACCCGCGAGAAGAAGTGCTCGGGGAGGCGCGCGTAGCTGTTGTCGAATGCGATGGGCACTGCGGGAGTTCACATCATCGGGCCGCCGGATGCACTTCCTTGTTTTGGCCCCTCCCGGGTAAACCCGGGCTCCGTTCCCGTTTCTTCGTGAGGAAGTTCGCCGTAATGCCCTTTTCGTTGCCGTTTTCTTTCCGGGGATGGGTTGATCCGCGGGTGCGGGCCGCTATCGTTAACGCCATGCTGATCGAGGGGAAAGCGGCGATTGTGACCGGGGCGAGTCGTGGAGTAGGGGCCGCCACTGCGCTCTCGCTGGCCCGGCAGGGGTGTTCGGTGCTGATCAATTACGCGCAGTCCAGTGAGGCGGCTGCCGGGGTGTGTGCGCAGGCTGAGGCATGTGGCGTGCAGGCAACCCTCTTCCAGGGTGATGTCTCCGATGACGCGGTTTGCCGGGGCATGGTGGAGGCTGCCGTGGAGGAATTTGGGCGACTGGATATCCTCATCAATAATGCTGGCACGACCGTGTTCATCCCGGCCGATGATTTCGATGCGGTGAATGACGAGGTATGGTCGCGCCTGATGGATGTCAATGTGAAGGCGGCCTTCCAATGTGTGCGGGCCGCGCGGCCTCACCTCGAAGCGGCGGGGAGTGCGGAAATCGTTTCGGTCGCCAGCGTGGCCGCGTTCACCGGGCGGGGCAGCTGTATTCCCTATTGCGCTTCCAAGGGGGCCCTGATCACCATGACCAAGTCCCTGGCTCGCGTCTTGGGGCCAAAAGGGGTGCGCGTCAATGCGGTGGCGCCAGGGTTTATCAAGGGCGACTGGCTCCGTCGCGGAGTGGGTGAGAACTACGATGCCTTCGTGGCCTCGAAGGAGGCCGAGGCGCCCCTTCAAACTTCGTGTAGTCCTGAGGATGTGGCGGATGTGATCCTCGGCCTGATTACCGGCAGCGATCTGGTGACGGGTGAATCTCTCACCGTGGATGCTGGCCATACCCTTGGAGGGGGATGGTGAAGAGGCCCATCCGTGACCTCGTCAGGAGGCGCCAGTTCAGGCTGGGGGAAATGGAGGAATGCTGCGCTGTCTCCGAGGGGTTCCTTCATCCCGGACTGAGCGGGTCCACTGACAGGTCCTTCGTCAGGATTCATCGGCCTCTCCTCCACTTCCCGGAGGAGAAGAGGAGGCCGTGGCGGCAAACTTGCGGCGTTCCCACCAGAGGAGGGTCACGGCGGCGAGGGCGAGGAGGGCTCCGAAGAATTCGCGGGAGAGTTCCACCCGGGGGTCTGCAGAGCTCATGCTGGTTCCCATCATGGTGAATTCCTTCTCTCCGAAGAGGTTATCCCACAGGCCCCAGTCCGTACGGCCCATCTGCACGAAACATGCCAGTGCTCCAGCGAGGAGAACCCAGCGCGGGATTATTCGGCCAGAAAGCGAAAGAGCGAACAGCACTGCGACGAAGGCGTAGAATCCAACCCAGAGGGCAGCGTCGAGGACGGAGGGTTCGAAATACGTCGAGTGTTGATTGCCGGTCTTATCTCCGTCTTGGGGAATGTCGTTGCATTGAAAAAACGCGAAGGCCGCGAACAGGGCCACGGCGAGACCGTTGAAGATGCGGAAGGGGAGAGGAAGGTTCATGGAAGGAAGCGGAATCGACGCTACGGTCTGCCGGCGGTTCAGGTGAAGCGGCGGATGACCATTTCCGAAAGGTCCACGTTCGCTGGCTGGCGGAGGAGGAAGACGATCATCTCACCGATGTCGTCGGGGGAGATCATGACCTGTCCGGCGAGGCGTTCACCGAGTCTGGTCCCCTCGATGAAGGCGGTGTCGACGCCACCGGGGCAGAGATTGTGGATGCGCACCCCATTCGGTTTTTCCTCGAGGGCGAGGGCCCGCATCATTCCCAGCAGACCCGCCTTGCTGGCGCAGTAGCCGGATTGCTGGGGGTAACCCTGCAGGGCGGAGGTGCTCACCACGTTGATGATCTGCCCCCGGGTCTTCCGGAGGGCGGGGAGCAGTTCCCTCGTCAGGACGAAGGGAGCCATCAGGTTGACGTCGAGGACGTGGCGCAGCTCGTCATCAGTCATTTCCGCGAGATCCTGCTCCAGGAAGGTGCCTGCATTGTTGACGAGGGCATGGACCGATTCGAGCTGGGCGAGAAGGGAGGACGCGAGGGCGGGAACGGAGGAGGAGTCGGCAAAGTCGACAGGGAAGACGAGAGCCCGGCCCCCGGCCCGGGTGACTTCGGACGCGACCTCCTCAAGGGCAGCCTGATCGCGGGAGAGAAGGGCCACTTGCGCCCCTTCATTGGCAAGGGAGAGGGCGGTGGAGCGGCCGATCCCCCGGCTGGCCCCGGTTACGATGACGGTCTTGTCAGGGAGTCTGGACACGGGCAAATCCGGAAAACAGGGAAAGGGTGGCAGGGGGCGAAATGCAGGTCAATGCGGCAGGCGGGAACGGGGATCCGCAGCGCGAGTGGGGGGTGACGTTGCGTTGCGGGTGTCCCGGCCGACGAGGGAGCCACCGGGTTTATTGCTCTCGCAGAAGGCGGCAATAGAAGGAAGTGGGACAATTTGACACTCCGAAATCCTCCCCCGTTACGGGTAGTTGGGCCCGTGAGAGGGATCTTACCGAGCTTGTAACCCCTTCAAATCCGGGATATTGACTTTTGAGATGGAAAATTGCTCTGATCCGCTTTGGAGGGCTTTTCCAAGAATCAACTCCATCCACCACGCATGAAAATTCATAGGACGATCACCTTCCGCCGTTTGGTGGTTGGACTGGGGGTGTTGGGCCTCGCGTTTCCAGCATTCTCGCAGCAGGCCCGGAAGAAAGGGCCCGATCTGGCCACTCTCAAGAAAGCGGCCTACAACATCGATAAGTATGTCGCCACCCTCTACAAGCGGAAGAAGCTGAAAGTGCCCGAGGTGGTCGATGATGCGACCTTCCTGCGGCGCAGTTTCCTGGTGGCGGCCGGCCGGATCCCCACCCTGGAGGAAGCCCGCATGTTCCTCGAGATCGAGGACAAGAATAGTCGGGAGATGCTCGCCAGCTACCTCATGAGCGAGAAGAACGACGGCTATCGCAGCGCGATGGTCAACTGGGTGAGCGACCTCCTGCGTCTCACCGACGATTTCAACGAGGGACAGGCAGCCCCATACGTGCAGTTCGTTCACGAGGCCATGCGCAACAACATGCCCTGGGACGAGTTTGCGCAGCAGTTGCTCGGTGCGAAGGGAAGCGGGTGGAGCGAGGGCAACGGCGCAGTGGGCTACTTCATCCGGGACAAGGGCATGCCGCTGGACAACCTTTCCAACACCATGCGGATCTTCACCGGAGAGCGCATGGAGTGTGCCCAGTGCCACGACGCCCCCTTCCACAAGTGGGAGCGCATGGAATTCTACGAGCTGGCTGCCTTCACCAACGGTCAGAAGGAGATCAACCGCGGCCCTTGGAGCAGCGTGTGGCGGGAGGTGCGCGATGCCGAGGAGGAGCGTACGGAGTTCGGCCGCCTCGTTGAATGGCTGGGCGACAACGTGCATTATTTCACTCTCGCCGATGGTGGCAAGGGACGTATCAAGCTGCCCAGCGATTACCAGTACCGCGACGGCGATCCCGGCGAGATGATCGGTGGCAAGACGCACTTTGGAAAGCGCATCCGCTCCTCCGACCGCCGGGACGACCAGACCGCCCGGGAGGACTTCGCCAAGTGGGTGGTCACCGCCAATGACAATTTCACCTCCATCATTGTGAACCGGATGTGGAAGCGCATCATGGGCAAGGGGATCTATGAGCCGGTGGATGAGCACATCAAGGCTGATAAGACCATCACGCCCGAGCTCATGGACTACCTCATGACTCTCATGCGTGAGGATCTCAAGTTTGACCTGCGGGCCTTCCAGCACGTCCTCCTGCTTACCCGGAACTTTCAGTTCGTGGCCAACCCGGAGGCTTTCGAGGCCGGTATGCCGCAAGCCTTCAACGGACGTCAGATAGAGCGTATGAGTGCAGAGCAGGTCTGGGATTCCCTCGTCACCCTCACCGCGGGCAATCCGGACAACCTTCCCAAGAGGCGCTTCAGCGATACAATCTACTACCGCGGCAAACCCGTGCTGGTGGGTAAGAAAACGATGTCGCAGCTTAGCGAGGAGCTTCTCGCCATCCAGAAGCCCGGCGAATACAAGTCCTTTGCCATGCAGTTGCTCTCCGACATCAAGGCGGGCAACTCCGGAGCCAGCAAGGAGGCCATGATGTCGATGCAGCGAGCCGGGCGCCCGGGTGCCGCCAGCGGAATGGCCCGTGCTTCCGAACTGTCCGCTCCAGCTCCCAACGGGCACCTCCTGCGCATGTTCGGATCCTCGGACCGCGATCTGATTGATTCCTCCACCCGGGAGCCCAATATGGCCCAGGTCCTCTCCATCATGAACGGCTACGTCGAGAAGATGGTGGTCAGCAACCGTAGTTCGGCGGCTTACAAGGCTCTGGAGGCCGGGAGCTCCAATCGTGACAAGGTCCGCTTCCTCTACTACTCCATCCTGAGCCGTTCTCCCACCCCCGAAGAAATGGCCCTCCTCATGCGCGACGTGATCGACGGCAGCCAGGAGAGCTTCGAGAATCTCACTTCGGCCCTGATCGCCACCCACGAATTCATCTTTGTCCAGTAACTCCATACCCATCGCTACTTCAAATGAACAACCACAAGTTTAACAGGCAGGATGAACTGACCCGGCGTCAGATCATGGTGAACGCGGCGCGCGCCTACCTCGGTGTGACGGTCGCACCCATGCTGGGGGGCTCTCTTGCCACCGGCGCGATCGGGGCCACCAGGAAGTCCACGGGGCCGAGCCAGCTCGCCGAGCATGTCATCTTCCTTAACATGCAGGGCGGCATGAGCCACCTTGATACCTTTGACCCCAAGCCGAAGAACGACGAGGTCCAGGGGCCGGTGGAAGCAATCCCGACCAGTGGCGACTACGAGGTCTCCCAATATCTTCCCGAATTCGCCAAGCTGGCGGATCGCGCCTGTGTTATTCGCTCCATGAGCTCTCGCCAGGGTGCTCACGAGCAGGGACAGTATCTCCTGCACCGGAGCTACTCGCCGCGGGGGACCATCGTCCACCCCGCCATCGGATCGTGGGTTGTTCGTCACAAGGGGCGCAAGAATACCACCCTGCCCGGGTTTGTAACGGTGGGCACCAATCCCAAGAACGCCTCCGCGGGATTTTTCGGGGCCGACTACCAGGGTGTGCCCCTGGGGCGTCCCGACGAAGGCCTCAAGGATTCCAAGCGCCCCAATTCGGTGAGCGAGCAGAACTTTACCAAGCGGCTTGCCATTGCGGACGTACTCAACAAAAAGTTTCATGAGACCTACAAGTCCCAGGACGTGAAGTCCTACGACAGCCTCTACGACGAGGCGGTTAACCTCATGAAGAGCGAAGACCTCAAGGCCTTTGACATCAAGCTGGAGCCCAGTTCGACCCGCTCCAAGTATGGCAAAGACAGCTTTGGTCAGGGCTGCCTTCTTGCGCGCCGTCTGGTGGAAGTGGGAGTGCGCTTCGTAGAGGTCGGTCTCGGTGGCTGGGACACCCACTATGACAATTTTACCTCGGTGGAAGCCCGGGCCGCCGTGCTCGACAAGGGCTTCTCCACCCTGGTGCAGGATCTGGAAGCGAAGGGCCTCCTTGAAACCACCCTGGTGGTGATCGGAACCGAATTCGGGAGGACTCCGAACATCGTGACCGAGCACAACAACGGGCGTGACCACCACCCGGCCTGTTTCTCGACGGTCATGGCCGGTGCCGGGATCAAGGGGGGCACCACCTATGGCAAGTCAGACCGCGAAGCCCGCCGTCCCGACACGGACGGTGTCAGCGTGCAGGACTTCAATGCCACTATCGGCTACGCCTTGGGTGTCGATTCCCAGAAAATCCTTCATTCTCCAAGTGGGCGGCCCTTCCGCATGGCTGGTGCCGAGAAGGACATCGGGAATCCCATAAAGAGCATCTTTTCCTAGGGGCGGGAGACGGGGAACAGGAAAACGTTTTTTCAGGCGCCGCCGCAAGGCGGCGCCTTCTGGTAGACACGAATGCCGAGGGAGGCCGGATGCCGGAGCCCGGCCGGGCGGGGTGACTGGCCGCTTTGCTCAGGCTCCTTCCCCCGACGGTTCTCGGGTCCCTGAAGAAATTTCCGGATCCGCCGGGCAGGCCGGAAAAAATTACCGAGTTTTTTCTTGTGCTGAAGAGGGGGCAGTGCAAATTGTTGAGAAAGGTGAAATATCAAGTTGCATGTCCTAACAGGCCCCGACTCTCTGGTGAGAGTGGCCAGGCAGTGCGGGTTGAGAACCGGTCGAACTTTTTGACCCCAGGCTTGGTTGAGGGGGACCCCGGGCGAAGGCCGGATCATTCCAAGCCGGAGAACTGATTTCTGAGGCGAGTGCGTTGTGCGATAAAAAGAGGGTGGTCTTCGGACTGCCCTCTTTTTCGGTTAAAGGGGAATCCCACCGGTTGAACGGGAGGCACGGTTCAGACCCCGGCATCCTGTTTCGCTGGAATTGGAGGGTGGAACCTGGCTGGAAATCGACTTGTTGTGATTTCCCTAATTGTTCTAACACCTTGTCCTTCCGCCAACCCGTATCTAGATTCCCCCTCCACGCATGTCCGCCACCGACCCCAGTTTTCCGGACCTCCGAACGCTATCGACCATAGATCAGGTCGGAGTGGAGGAGCGTGCGAGGCGTTTTGAGGCGCGAAGCATCAAGAAGGAGAGCAAGCTCTCGGCCCTCAAGCTGGCAGTGACCATGCTGGACGTGACCACCCTGGAGGGGAAGGACAGCCCTGGGAAGGTCAAGCAGATGTGCGTCAAGGCCATGCGGCCGCTGCCCGACGATCCGGGCATTGGTCCGGCCGCGGCAGTGTGTGTCTATCCCCGCCTCGTGCGGGTGGCAAGGGAGGCTGTCGGCCAGAGTGGAGTGAGGGTGGCCAGCGTGGCCACCGGGTTCCCGAGCGGACAGAGCCGGCTGAAGGAGCGCCTCTCCGAGATCCGCTACGCGGTGGGGGCGGGGGCTGATGAGATTGACATGGTGATCTCCCGGGGAAAGCTGCTTCACGGGGAATTCCGCAGCATTTTCGACGAGATCGTGCGCTGCAAGGAGGCCTGTGGCGCGGCCCACCTCAAGGTCATCCTCTAGACCGGGGAGCTGCAGACTTACGATACGGTGCGAATTGCCAGTGAAATCGCGATGGCGGCGGGAGCGGACTTCATCAAGACCTCCACCGGCAAGGTGCAGCCGGCCGCCACCCTGCCGGTGACCCTTGTCATGCTGGAGGCGATCCAGGACTATCATGATCGAACGGGCCGCATGGTCGGGATGAAGCCGGCGGGAGGGATCAGTGATGCCAAGACCGCGATCCACTACCTCGTCATGCTCAAGGAGACCCTGGGCAAGGCCTGGCTGACCAATGAGTGGTTCCGCTTCGGGGTCAGTTCCCTGACCAACGATCTGCTCATGCAGATCCGCAAACAGCAAACGGGCCGCTACCAGTCGGCTGACTACTTTACCAAGGACTGAATTCTGATGCCAGACGGACAGAAAAAGGGCGCGGCCGGAGCGAAGCCCAAAAGTGCCAAAGCCAAAAGTGCGGGTGGGGCCGGGAAGAGTCGCTACGACTTCGTGGAGGGGGATCGTTATGCGCCCGCCCCGGAGAGCAGCGATCATGTTTCCCTCAGGGACAGCTACCATCTTTTCATCGGAGGGGAGTGGGTGCGGGCGCCCAAGCGGCTCGAGACCATCAATCCGGCCACCGGGGAGGTTCTGGCGGAAGTGGGAGAGGCCGGGCCGAGGATGGTGGACCGGGCCGTTGCCGCGGCCCGGCAGGCCTATGAGAAGACCTGGTCGGATATGCCGGGACGGGAGCGCGGAAAGTATCTCTTCCGGCTGGCGCGGCTCATCCAGGAACGGGCGCGCGAATTCGCGGTGGTGGAAACCATGGATGGGGGCAAGCCCATCCGGGAGAGCCGCGACATCGATCTGCCCCTGGTGGCGGCGCACTTCTTCTACTACGCGGGGTGGGCGGACAAGCTGGATTACGCCTTTCCCGGGCGCCGGGCGCGTTCCCTGGGGGTGGTGGGCCAGGTCATTCCCTGGAATTTTCCCCTCCTGATGGCGGCCTGGAAACTGGCTCCCGCCCTCGCGTGTGGCAATACGGTGGTGCTCAAGCCGGCGGAGACCACGCCGCTGACGGCCCTGAAGCTGGCGGAGTTGATCGAAGAGGCGGGGTTCCCGCCCGGAGTGGTCAATGTCATCACCGGGGCTGGAAAGACGGGGCAGAACCTGGTGCGGCATCCCGATGTCGACAAGGTGGCCTTCACCGGGTCGACCGCGGTGGGCAAACTGATCCAGAAGGACCTGGCCGGAACCGGCCGGCGCTTCACCCTCGAACTGGGAGGGAAGGCCGCCAACATCATCTTCGACGACGCCCCGGTGAACCAGGCCGTGGAGGGGATTGTCAACGGGATCTTCTTCAACCAGGGCCACGTCTGTTGTGCGGGATCACGGCTTTTTGTGCAGGAGGGCATTGCGGATGCGGTGGTGCGAAAGCTCAAGCGTCGGATGGAAACTCTCGTGCTGGGCGATCCCCTGGACAAGAACACGGACGTGGGTGCGATCAACTCGCAGGAGCAGCTGGAGCGCATCAGGGTGCTGGTGGACTCCGGCAGGGAGGAGGGTGCCAGGTGCTGGCAGAGCGGGCAGAAGCTCCCGCGCAAGGGGTTCTGGTTCAAGCCCACCATCTTTACCGGGTGCGCGCAGAGTCACGGCATCGTGCAGAAGGAGATCTTCGGTCCGGTGCTGGCGATCCAGACCTTCCGCACCCCGGAAGAGGCGGTCGAAAAGGCCAACAACACGCCCTACGGACTGAGTGGCGGGGTGTGGACCGACAAGGGATCGAAGATCTTCAAGATCACGAGCCAGATCCGGGCCGGGGTGCTCTGGGCCAACACATTCAACAAGTTCGATCCTGCTTCGCCCTTCGGCGGATACAAGGAGAGCGGAATCGGCCGGGAGGGAGGGCTGCAGGGCCTCGCTCCGTATGTAGAGCTGAGGTAGTTCCAGGTTTTCATTTTGCATAGTCCCAAGCGATGTCCACGAAGAAGAGATTAGCCGTCAGCAAGACATACAAGCTCTACCTCGGAGGCAGGTTCCCGCGGACCGAGTCGGGGCGCTACTACGAATTGAAGGGCCGGAAGGATGCCCTCTTGGCCAACGTCTCGCGAGCCAGCCGCAAGGATTTCCGCAATGCGGTGGTGGCGGCGCGGAAGGCCTGGTCGGGCTGGGCGGCAGCCACCGCCTGCCTGCGGGGGCAGATTCTCTACCGGGTGGCGGAGATGCTGGAAGGTCGCGCCGGGCAGTTTGAAGAGGAACTGTGTGCTCAGGGCTCCACCCCGGTGGCCGCCAAGAAGGAAGTGACGGCTTCCATTGATCTATTCGTCCATACTCATACAAACCCACTACTCTCTTCCAAACGGGTTTCTCGCAACCGAATTCTCCAATATCGTTCCCGGGTAGGCGGAGAAGAGGGATTGTTTCAGCTTGGTGAACTGTTCCGGGGTGACCCGGCCAGCACGCCAACGGCGCACTCCCTGAAAGGGATTCCACCGAAGATCTCTGTCTTGCCTGAAGTTGGCTGCGCGGGACCCGGTGCCACCCGCAACGAGCCTCCGGCTTCGGGCCGGTCAGACCCCCACCGGGTGCCAGGTCGTCTTGATCTCCTGGAGATCGAGAATGTGATAGGGACTTTCCGCCAGCGGGGCATCAGCATGGGGAATGACCCGCTTGACGTTCTCCACCGCCCGTTCCTGCGCCAGCCTGATTTCCCCGGACTCATCGGAACAGACCAGGAGGGCATTGACATCCATATGTTCCGCGAACTGTGGGAGAAGTTCGTCGCGCAATCCGGTGAGGATGTTGACCGTTCCACCGGGCACGTCCGAGCTGTTGAGAACCTCCGCCAGGGTAATGGCACAGAGTGGCCTGGCGTGCGAAGCCAGGATCACACTCGTGTTCCCTCCCACCAGGATG
>JAAZXD010000280.1 GCA_014240355.1 Roseibacillus sp.
CTGGGCATTGCCACGATGATGGATGACTTCGACCTTCCCCTTCAGGGCAGCCACGACGTGCGGGGTGTAGCCAATCGAAATGGAATCCCCGATAAGCAGGACGCGCGGCAGGCCGGGCACATCCTCGATGGGTGCCATGGGGCCTTTCTTCTTCTGGGCGGAACACACCGCCGTCAGGCAGGTCAGGACTGGCTGGGGACCTCAAAGTGGGATGTGATTCATTTCAACTGGGGCTTACACGATCTCTGCTATCGGCATCCCGAGTCCAAGACTCAGGGGAAGAGGGATAAGGTGAAGGGATCCGTGACTCATCCTGTGGAGGATTATGCCGGCAACCTCGAAAAGCTCGTCGTGCGTATGAAGAAGACGGGTGCGCGGCTGGTTTTTGCGACAACCACGCCCGTCCCCGAGGGCGAGGCAGGTCGCAAGGTTGGGGACGACCTGCGTTACAACAAGGCCGCCGGGGCGGTCATGTCAAAGCATGGGGTAGCCGTCAATGACCTCCATGCGGTGATGGCAGGAAGAATGGACCAGTTCGGAACCCGGCCGGGCAACGTGCACTTCAAGTCGGAAGGGTCGGCCCTTCTGGCCAAGCAGGTCGCCAGGGAGGTGAAAGAAGCACTTGGTGCGAGTTTGAGGTGAAGAGGCACCCACGCTTCAAGCTTGAGCTGGGCCGGATTCATGCTCCGTTCTAACTCTTGCCGATCAGTAACTGGTCGATGAGCGCGGAGGTGTCTTCGAGGTTCTTGTCACTTCCTTCCCGGGTGGCCCAGCCCGAAAAGCCGACTTCCTGCAGGGCGGTGCGCACCTTGTCCCAGTCCACGTCTCCCTCCCCGAGGCGGCAGAAGCCGTTTTTCCGGCCCCAGTCCTTGATATCCAGTTTCACATTCCGGTTCCCGAGGGTACGGATCCATTCCTCGGCCGGGGCGAATTTCTGCATGTTCCCGATGTCGAAGTAGGCTTGCACCCACGGGCTGTCAAAGGCGTCAATGTAGTCGCGGAACACTGCGGGCGATTCGCAGAACCCGTTCCAGACTGTTTCGATGAGGATCCGGATGCCAAGGCGACTGGCGAGAGGGAGGATCTTGCGGACTTCCGCTATGGAACGGTCCCACACGTGTTCATGCGTCTCGTTGGCTCCACCCACCTTGCCGGGAACGAGGAGAACGGCAGATCCCCCAAGGCGGTAGGTGTCGCGAATGTTTTTCTCCATATTGGCAAGGCCCTTGGCACGGGCGTCGGCGTCGGGACTGCTCAGGCGGGTCGCGCCCCAGTGCCAGCCGCACACCAGGCCGTGAAACATCACCCCCGTCTTTTCAGTGGCTTCAGCGTAGGCCGCGGCCTGTCCGGCATTGCCACTCTCCACACCATCAAATCCCAGCTCCTTGAGTCGTTCGAAAAACTGGAGGGGAGTCTCCCCTCCCTGTCTGCCTCCTTTCACGGCTTTGAAAATCCGTCCTTCGAGGGAGGGACCCTTGCCGGTAGCGCGGGCAGCATCCTGGGCAGCGAGGTTAGTGGCTGCCACCGTGCCAGCGGCCGCAAGGGTGGAGGTGGTCAGGAACTGACGGCGGGAAGAGGGAGTTGTCATGAGGTGATGCGGGGAAGATGAAAGAGCGGCCGAGGCCGGACCGGACAATAGCGGCAGAGGGTCCGACAACAAGCCGCAACCACTCCCCCTGAGGGGTCTGTGCAAAAGGGCTCTCATCAGGCAATGGCAGCCACTTTTGAGAATGATGAATTCAATAGACCCGAACTGATTAGTCTGATTGGGGGAAGGAGGGCCGGGATGCGCGATCCCAACTTGCCAGAAGGGGACTCTTTTCGTACATAGATTGGTGAGATGAACACGACGCGTCGCAGATTTATCAGGACAACCGCTGGAGCCGCTTTCGCTGGGCCGGCCGCCACCCGTGCCGCCAATCTTAACGGCAAGGGGCAGCATGCCTGCATCGGGGTGGGGGGCATGGGCTGGAACGATTTCAACAAGTTCAAGTCCCACGGAAAGACCGAGGTGGTCGCGATCTGCGACGTGGACAGTAACCGGTTGGCCAAGGCATCCAGGGAAGTGCCCGATGCGCGAACCTACTCCGACTGGCGTGAGTTGCTGGCCAAGGAGGGCGACCGGATCGACTCCGTGAATGTGACCGTGCCCGATCACATGCATTTTTCAATCGCCATGACCGCGGTCCAGAGTGGCAAGCATGTCTACTGCCAGAAGCCCCTCTGTCATGATGTGGCGGAGGTGCGTCTGCTGACCGAGGCCACCCGCAAGGCGGGGGTGAAGACGCAGCTTGGAACCCAGGCCGCCGCCGGCAACGGGGACCGCACCTTCGTCCACTGGGTCAAGAGCGGAGTGATCGGGAAGATCCAGAGAGTGGTGTTGTGCTCGAATCGGCCAGGTGCGATCAAGAGCTACCGCTTCGTTGGTCCCCGCCCCGGGAAGCCGGAGAAGGCGCCCGATCACCTCAACTGGGATCTCTGGACCGGGACGGCACCGGTCCGACCCTATGCTCCCGGCATCTACCATCCCGCCAAGTGGCGTTCGTGGCTCGACTTCGGGACAGGTTGGTCTGGGGATATCGGATGTCATGTCTTTGATGCGACCTGGAAGGCCCTTGGTCTCACCGCGCCGAGGACAGTGAGCGCCCGGGTGCAGAAGTCATGGAAGCAGTCCGAGATTCGCCGTGGAGACACCTGGCCGCAAAGCGATCACATTACCTGGGTCTTTCCCGGAACCGGGATGACAGAGAAGGATGAGATTACGGTGGAGTGGTTTGACGGGCTTTTCTATCCGCCCGATGATGTGCAGGCTCTGGTTCCTACCAAGCCGTATCCGCCCGAGTCTGCCCTGCTGATCGGCACCGAAGGGGCCATCATCCTGCCCAACAGTCAGATGCCGACCTTGCTGCCCCCGGAGAAGTTCAAATCCGTGCAGGCACCCGAACTGGAGCCTCGTGATCATTATCATCACTTCTGCGATGCCATTCACGGGACGGCCAGGAACGAATCCTACTTCGAGCAGACCGGGCCGATGACCGAGGCCATCCTGCTGGGAACGGTGGCAATCCGCACTCCCGATACCCTGCTCAAGTGGGATGCGGAAAAGATGGCGATCACCAACAACAGCGCCGCCGACACCCTCCTCAGCCGCAACTACCGCAAAGGGTGGAGCGTGGCGGGATTCTGATCGCTGTCGCGGTTTACTGCTGGGAGGGGAAGGAATGCGCTTGCCGGTTCTAACAGGAATTGGCAGGATGTTTCCGCTGTCCCCGCCGTTACCCCGCTTCTCTTCACGGCGCACCCCCTTACCTTCTCCCCCTGATGCGAGAGCGGCTCGGTCAATTTGTTTTCCTGCCGGAACCAGGTCCCATTGTCGTGGCGGCATGGGTGGCCCGGCTCCTTTATCCTCCCCGGGATCGACCGGGAGGGGGTGACCCCGGAAAGCCTTCCTGAGCCGGGCGGCTTGGTGGACCGTAGTACAGATGGGGGTTTTTCCTTCTCGGTGGGGCGTGGCATTGTATCGGGGTAACCGGGGGAAACGACAGCAGCGACAGAATCCCGCTGTTCCGGGTTGGCACCCCGGCAAGCTATCTCTCAAGGATCCAGACGTTCCGGAATCCCACGGGATTCCCGTGTCCCTGGAAAATGATAGGGCCCCTGGGAACCTCCGGGCGGGTGCCGCCGATACCCGTGCCCTTGGGAAGGTTGACCGCGTTGTGAATCGTCACGCCATTATGGAGCACGGTTATGGTGGCATCGGCTGTCTTTTTCCCTTCCGCATCAAAGCGCGGAGCAGTGAAATCGATATCATAGGTCTGCCAGGCAAGAGGAGGGAGACACATCGGAATATCGGCAGTCTTGAAGCGGTAAAAGCAGCCGCACCATTGTCTTGGATCGGAGCGGATCTTCACCTTGACGTGGGCGCGGTCGTAGACCAGCCCGAAGCTGTCCAGGACCTGGACCTCGTAGCGGTTCTGCAGGTAGACTCCACTGTTCCCGCGATCCTGGCTGCTCAGCGGGGATTTCGGTTTGTAGGGGAGGCGGAACTCGAGGTGCATGGTGAAGTCGCCGTAATCCTTCACGCTCTGGGCAGGCGGGGAGAGGATTCCCTTTCCGCCCTTTCCCTTGAGCAGAGCGGGATCGATGGTCTCTCCCACGAGCACGTCGGCCCCTTTGGGCGGGTTCTTCCCAAGGGTGGGGCTTTGCCGATGGATCTTCTGGCATCCTTCGAGGGCAGCCTTCGCCCCCGCCTTCTCGGAAATCTCCACCATCGGTGCGGACTTGTCCCATCCAGCTCCCGGGAGACCGCCCTTGAATCTGCTCACATAAAAATTTCCGCTGCCCAGGGCCGCGATCTGCACGCCGATCCCCTTGCCGACATACTCTCCCTGGATCTAAAAGTCCGGATCTTCCCTGGCGGCTCTTGCGGGATCCGTCCAGATCGGTCCTCCGGGCTTGGCCCCCAGGGCCATGGATGAGAGGAGGATGGTG
>JAAZXD010000281.1 GCA_014240355.1 Roseibacillus sp.
GGTCAACGATGCCTCAGCTCCGAGGGCCACCCTTGAAATCGCCTACACCTACGAGGAAGCCAAGGAGGCCAAGAACGCCATCCGCACTTTCCAGCTCACCTGCAGACGCTACCCGAAAAGCAAGCAGGCAGCCCGGGCCCACGCCCACCTTCAGAACAAATACAATATCAACGTGACCCTGGGCGGAGCGGAAGATGAATAACCGCGGAGGAGTGATCCGGGGATCTCAATTGCAGCAAATTACTCTCCGGTGCGCTGGTGCGGCCTCTCAAGCTGAAGAGGGCGATCCGTCCCCGCCCATCAGCTCAAGCAGTTTCTCTGCACAGGCCTTGGCGAATTCCTCACTGTTGATCTCAACCGCCAGCTCCTGCACCCCCACCTCGGCTTCTTCCCGGATCGCGCTGAAAAGTGCCGCGTCCGCCACGGGATCATGAAAAGCCTGCCCGGCAGCACTTATCATGCTGATCGCCCTGGTAGGGATGAGGATGCCGGTCGGAGCCCCGTTGGCGTTGGCTTTCCGCGCCAGGATCCTGCCGAGCTCGACACACTCTTCCGCGCTGGTACGCACCAGGGTCACCTGCGGGTTGTGCTCATAAATGGCACGACCCTCGAATTCCTGCGGCACCGTATCGCGCTCTCCAAAATTCACCATGTCGAGACACCCGGGTGCGATGACTGCGGGCACCGCCGCCCTGCTCATGGCATCAAGGCGATCCGGACCGGCCGTCAGCACCCCGCCGACCAGCTCGTCAGCCCACTCGGTGGTGGTCACGTCCAGCACCCCGGCCACCATCCCACTCTCGATGAGAGCTTCCATCGTTTTGCCACCCGTCCCGGTGGCGTGGAAGACCAGCACTTCGTAGCCCGCTGCCTCCAGCTGCACACGTGCAATCGAAACGAGATCGGTGGTATTGCCGAACATGCTGGCCGCTACGATCGGCCTTGAGTCACTGACGTCCACCTCGCTGTCCACCATTCCGCAGATGGCCCCTGCCGCCCGCGTGAAGATGGTGCGTGAAACCGGGTTCAGCCCCGAGACGTCCACGATACTGGGCATCATGACGATATCCCGGATGCCCACATAGTGAGCCGTGTTGCCGCTCGCCAGGGTGGAGACCATGAGCTTGGGGAATCCCACCGGGAGAACCCGCATGGCCGCGGTTGCGATGGCCGTGCCTCCTCCGCCCCCCAGCGAGATCACTCCCTCAATCCTGCCCTGCTCCACCAGTTGAGCCATGAGCACGGGCACCGCCTGTGCCATCGCTCCCACGCATTCGCCTCGGTCGCGCCGGTCGAGAATCGGCTGAAGATCGATGCCCCCGGCAGCAGCCACCTCGAAACGGGTGATCGCCGGGCTTACTTCAGGTTCACCGCCGGTGCCTACGTCAATGAGGACCACATCGTGTCCGCGGGCACGGATCTGCTCCGCCACAAAGGCATGCTCCGCCCCCTTGGAGTCGAGGGTTCCGAGAACCGCGATGGTGGACATCGTTACTTCCGCCTGACCGGGATGGACTTGAATTCGCGTGTGAGGTTGGTGAGAGACTCCTCCACCGCCATGCGTTCCAGACTGGAAGCTCCCACAAAACCCACCGCATCAGTGTGCTCATTGATGTAGGCCGCATCCTCCGGCGTAGAAATGGGCCCCCCATGGCTGAGGTAGATCACATCGTCGCGGACCGACTTCCCGGCCTCGATGATCTCCTGCGTGCGGACCGCTGCCTCCTCAATCGTCATGGTGGCATCCACCACCCCGACCGACCCCCCGATGGTGGTTCCCACGTGGGCGATGATGGCATCAGCGCCCACCTCCGCCATCTCCCGGGCCTCCTCCGGCGATCCGACGTAAACGATGGAGAAGAGGTCCATGCGGCGTGCCAGCCCGACCATATCAACCTCCTTCTGCACACTCATGCCGGTCTCCTCCAGAATCTGCCGGAACTTTCCATCCACAATAGAGTGGGTGGGAAAATTGTTCACTCCACTGAAACCCATGTCCCTGACCTGCCCGAGAAAGTGCCACATGCGCCGCCGCGGATCGCTCCCGTGCACACCACAGATAACCGGGATCTCCTCCACCACGGGAAGAACTTCAAACTCCCCGATTTCCATCGCCACGGCATTGGCGTCGCCGTAGGCCATGAGGCCCGCGGTGGAACCGTGCCCCGCCATGCGGAAGCGACCGGAATTATAGATGATAATGAGGTCAGCCCCTCCTTTTTCGATAAGTTTGGCGCTGATTCCGGTCCCGGCCCCCGCGGCGATAATGGGCTCCCCACGGCCCAGGCTGTCCTGCAACCGTTCGATCACTTCTTCCCGCGTATAGGGATTTCCTTTTCCAGTCCAGGGATTCGGCATCGGTTCAGAGCGTAATTGTCGGCCCTCCCCTTAGCGCGCCCCCCGCCCGGGAACAAGCCTCCGATCCCCCCTTGACCATGGCAGTAGGGTTTAACCATGAACTCTGCCGGTCGATTGCTCCTTGTTCTCGTCTCGCTCGCGCCCTGCCTTCTCATGGCTGATCTCAAACCACCCCGTGCCAAGCGCATTTCCCACAAGATCGGCGCACCGCACGGGCACACCCGCGACGATCCCTATTACTGGTTGAAGGAGAGGGACGATCCAGCGGTTGCCTCCTATCTTGAGGCCGAAAACGCCTATACAAGAACCGTCCTGAAGGAGACCGAGGTCTTGCAGAAGACCCTCTTCGAAGAAATCGTGGGACGCATCGTGCAGGACGACTCCACCGTTCCTTACCGCGAAAAGAACTACGAGTACTACCGACGCTACCGCAAGGGGGACTCCTACCCGCTCAGTTGTCGGCGGAAAGTCGGCACGGAGAAGGAAGAGATCATGTTCGATATCCCGACCCTCGCCAGGGGCCATGAATTCTTCAGTCTCCGCACCGGGGAAAGAAGCTCCAATGAAAAGATCGTGGCCTTCTCAACCGACATCCAGGGCCGCCGGATCTACACGCTCCAGTTCAAGGATCTCGAAACCGGTGAGATCCTTCCTGACAAACTGGAGGAGGTCACCGGCAACCATGCCTGGGCCAATGACAACAAGACGGTTTTCTACACCCGCCAGGATCCCAGGACCCTGCGCTCCTACCAGGTCTACCGGCACGTCCTGGGCTCGCCGGTGCAGGACGATGAACTGGTATTCGAGGAAAAGGACGAAACCTATCGCTGCTACGTCTACAAGACCAAGTCCGAACGCTTCATCGTCATCGGGTGCAGCCAGACACTCTCCGACGAATTTCTCCTCATCGACGCCGACCAACCCGATCTGGAACCGCGGGTATTCAGTCCCCGCCGCCGCAATCTTGAACACAGCATCGAGCACTGGGGTGATCAGTTCCTCGTGCGCACCAACAAGGAGGCCCCCAACTTCCGCCTCATGGTCACCCCGGTCGGAAAAACTGCCGAGAAGAACTGGAGGGAGATGATTCCCGCCCGTGAAGCTGCCTATCTGAGCAGCGTGGAGGCATTTCGGGACTATCTCGTGGTGGTGGAACGACGCGATGCCCTCAACCGTATCCGCATCCGCAACGCAAAGGGGGAATGGCACGAGATTGACTTCGACGAACCGGCCTATTCGGCATCGCTCGGCGTAAACGCCGAAATGAACACCGGAACCCTCCGCTTCAACTTCGAATCGATGAGGACTCCCGACAGCGTCTTCGATTACAACATGAGCACGAGGAGAAAGACTCTCCTCAAGGAAGAGAAGGTCCTGGGTGGATTTGACCGGAACGACTATCGCACCGAGCGCCTTGACGCCATCGCAGGAGATGGAACGAAAGTCCCCATCTCCCTTGTTTATCACAAGGGTGTGAAGCGGGACGGATCCGCTCCGCTCTACCTCTACGGTTACGGCTCCTACGGATCCAGCATGTCGGCCGGCTTTCGCAGCACGATGCTGAGCCTGGTCGACCGGGGATTCGTCTACGCCATCGCCCACGTCCGTGGCGGCCAGGAGCATGGACGGCACTGGTACGAAGACGGCAAGCTCATGAAGAAAAAAAACACCTTCACCGACTTCATCGACTGCGCTGAATACCTCGTTAAAAAAAGATACGCCGATCCCGAACGGATCTTCGCGGGGGGAGGTAGCGCGGGAGGACTCCTGATCGGAGCGGTGGCCAATATGCGACCGGATCTCTTTCGCGGACTCATTGCCGATGTCCCCTTCGTCGACGTAGTGACCACCATGCTCGACGATTCCATCCCGCTCACGACCTTTGAATATGACGAATGGGGCAACCCAGCCGACGAGGAGGCCTACCACTACATGCTCTCCTACTCCCCCTACGACAACGTCGCCTCGGTGGACTATCCCGCCCTTCTTATCCTGGCCGGCCTGCACGACTCCCAGGTCCAGTACTGGGAACCGGCCAAGTGGACTGCCCGTCTCCGCCACCGCTCAACCGGCAGCAATCCAATCCTCCTCAAAACGGATATGACCTCAGGACACGGGGGAGCTTCCGG
>JAAZXD010000282.1 GCA_014240355.1 Roseibacillus sp.
CGGGCCGGCGAAATATCATCCCTCCGCCCGGAGACTTGTAGCGGGCTCGCTCCTTGCACTGGGCTTCGTTGTAGTTGCCGCCTGTGAAGGTCCGAAAGTCAACGGGGAAGGCGGTAGCCGGAACGACGACAATCCGCCAGTGGGCGCGTCGCAACCGGATTCCACCCCCGTCCTGACTGCTCCGGAGGGAACCCTGGAGGAAAAAGCTCTCGCGACGCGTTCTGAACCGACGGGGGAGACTCTCTTCCAGCGGCTTGCGCCGGAGCAGACCGGGGTTGCCTTTCAAAACAGGATCGACATCAGCCATCCCCTCAAGCGGCTCTACCATTCCGGCTTTGTGTGTGGTGGGGTGGCCATAGGCGACATCGATGGTGACGGGCTTCCTGATCTCTTCTTTGCGAGCGGCCCGGGGCAGAACAAACTCTACCGGCAGACTGAAACCGCCTTCCGGTTTGAGGACATCACCGCGGCAGCCGGGGTGGGGGGAGGAAAGGCCTGGGGCACGGGGGCAGCGTTGGCCGATCTTGATAACGATGGAGACCTCGACCTCTACATCTGCAACTACGACTCTCCCAATGCGCTCTACCTGAACGACGGCATGGGGAAGTTTGAAGAGGCTGCTGCCCGGTTCGGTCTCGCCCGGGTCGATGCCTGCCTCCTGCCGACTTTCTGTGACTATGACCAGGATGGCGATCTCGATGTGTTTCTCCTGACCAACCGCTACTACCGGGCGGGAGGCCGTCCCGTCAAGCCGCCCTTCAAGCAGGCCGGGAACGGCAGGGCGGTGGTCAAGCCGGAGTTCAGGAAATTCTATGGCCTTAGCGAGAAGGGGCCGGGTGACTACGACATGGATGAAGTGGGTCGTCCCGACATTCTCCTGCGTAATGACGACGGCCAGTTCAAGGATGTCAGTGAAACGGCCGGAATTCAGGTGCGCGGCCACGGCCTGGCAGCCACCTGGTGGGACTATGACCACGATGGGTTGATGGATCTCTACGTCTGCAATGACTTCGCGGATCCTGACAACCTGTTCCGCAATAATGGGGATGGCACCTTCACCAATACCATCACCTCGGTGGTCAATTACACGCCCTGGTTTTCCATGGGGGCTGATGCGGGGGACATCAACAATGACGGGCAACTCGACTTCGTGGCTCTCGATATGGCGGCCACCACACACTACAAGTCCAAGATGGCAATGGGGGAGATGGGTGTCCTGCGCTACCTCATCGAGAAGGCCCTGCCTCGTCAGGTGATGCGAAACTGCTTGTATGTGAGCACCGGGACGGGGCGCTACACCGAATGCGCAAGCCTCTCGGGGGTGTCCAATTCGGATTGGTCGTGGGCCCCGAAGCTGGCCGACTTTGATAATGACGGGCGGGTTGACCTCTTTATTTCCAACGGGATGGCGCGTGACTTCAATAACTCGGATATTGCCTTCACGGCGGCGGACCAGATCGGGAAGAGTTTGTGGGATCACTACGAGAATTCGCCTCCCAAGCTGGAGCAGAACCTGGCCTTCCGGAACAAGGGTGACTATGCCTTCGAAGATGTGAGCAAGACCTGGGGGCTCGATCACGTGGGCATGAGCTACGGCAGCGCCTACGGCGACCTCGATGGGGACGGCGATCTCGATCTCGTCACGGTGAACCTGGAGGAATCCGTCAGCATTTGTCGCAATGACTCTCAGACGGGGAACCGGGTCACGGTGTCTCTGCGGGGAGTGCGTTCCAACCGCTTTGGTCTCGGGGCGCTGGTTACGGCGGAAGCTGGCGGCACCAGGCACGTGCGGCAGCTGGTGCCCATGAGTGGCTACCTCTCCAGTAACGAGCCGATTGTTCATGTCGGACTTGGAGAGGCCACTACGATTGACAAGCTGAGCGTGCGCTGGCCGGATGGTGGCGTGCAGGACTACCGCGGGTTACAGGCCAACCAGCACTACACCATCACGGAAGCGGGAAAGGCTCTTCCCAAGATGGAGCGCAAGAAGCCGGATCCGTTTTTTGCTCCCGAGAAGCGTCTTCGGGGCATTGTCCACAAGGAGAGAATCTTCGAGGACTTCTCACGCCAACCACTCCTGCCTAACAAGCTCTCCCAACTCGGTCCGGGTATTGCGTTCGGGGATGTGGATGGCAACGGTAGCGAGGATTTTTTCGTTTCGACCGCGCGAGGGCAGTCCGGTGCCATCTTCCTGAATGATGGGAAGGGCAATTTCCGGGTGGGCGCGACCTCGCCCTTTGACGCCGACGAGGACACCGAGGGGATGGGAGCCCTCTTCCTTGATGCGGACTCGGACGGGGACCAGGACCTCTACGTGGCCAGCGGGAGTTATGAGTATGATCCAGGGAGCCTGATGACCCGTGACCGGCTCTACCTGAACAATGGGAAGGGAAACTTTACCAAGGCCTCCCTCGATGCCCTGCCAGTGTTCCGGGACAACAGCAGTTGTGTGGTGGCCGCCGACTTCGACCGTGATGGGGATCTTGATCTCTTTGTAGGCGGGCGGGTTGTCTCTGGTGATTATCCCATGCCCGCGCAGAGCCGCCTCCTTCTCAACGAGTCCGGCGAGGGCAGGGTGAGGTTTGTGGAGGCTCCTCCCGAGCGGGCCCCGGGGTTGCGCTCCACAGGGATGGTCACTGGCGCCCTGTGGTCCGATGCCGACGGAGACGGCTGGATCGACCTCCTGGTCACTCACGAGTGGGGGCCGGTGAAGCTCTTTCGAAACGAAAAGGGCACGTTGGTGGATGTCACGGAAAAGAGCGGGTTGCACAAGCACCTGGGCTGGTGGAACAGCATCACGGGAGGCGATCCCGACAATGATGGCGACATCGACTATGCGGTGGGTAATGTCGGACTGAACACCAAGTATCATGCTTATCCCGGCCATCCGGTCATACTCTACTATGGAGACTACGGGGACGAGGGAGTGAAACGGCTGGTGGAGGCCAAGTACGAGAATGATGTAATCGTGCCCGCTCGCGGGAAGAGCTGTTCCACCAAGGCCATGCCGCACCTCAGTAAGAAGTTTGGCACCTTCCACCAGTTTGCGAGCGCGACCTTGCCCCAGATTTATACCAAGGAATGCCTGAGCGAATCAGTAAAGCTGGAGGCCAACACCCTGGAATCCGGGATCTTCATCAACGACGGAAAGGGGGGCTTTTCCTTCCGGCCCCTTCCCAAGGCGGCCCAGTCGTCTGCCATTTTCGGTCTTGAATTCGTGGAGGTGGACGGTGACGGCAAGCTGGATCTCTATGCGGTACAGAACTTTTCCAATTCGCAATTCGAGACCCCTCCGTTCCGGGGTGGTCTGAGCGTTCTGCTCCGGGGTGACGGGAAAGGTGACTTTACGATGGTGTCGCACTCCGAAAGTGGATTGGTGGTACCCACCGACGGGCGGGCACTGGCCTGCAGCGACCTCAATGGTGATGGCCGCCCTGACTTCCTGGTCGGCATCAACAACGGGGAACTGCTCGCCTTCACCAATCGTCGCACACCTGCCGCCGGGGTTCTCCGTCTGCAGGGAAAAGGGGGAAACCCTTCCGTTGCCGGTGCGCGGGTGACTCTGGTGAGTAAGGATGGAACGCGCGTGCAGGAAGTTTACCAGGGTGGGGGCTATCTCTCCCAGTCGACTCCCTCGATCTTCCTCGATTCGGGCGTGACCAGGGTGGAGGTGGGCTGGCCGGACGGTTCCTCAAGTAGCCATCCGGTGGACCCCGCCACCCGGGAGACGGTCATTTCCGTCCCGGAGTAGGGAGTTTCCCGGAGGCGGAGAGTTGTTCGCAAAGCAGGAGGAAGTTGAAATATATGGATCTCTGAAATTCAGAGAGCTGCCGCTCAAGGGAACCATGCGTAAACATTTTCGTCCTAATATCACGGATCTTGGCGAACAGGACTCCATTAGGATGGATACCCGGAACTTTTCCCTGCCAGTAATACTCGCCTGTCCCGGTCTCATTCTCCGTGTTGGCTGAGTCCTGCTTCCGTATAGAACTGCAATTCTTCTTTCGTTCTGATGTTCGAATTCTTAATCGTATAGAAGCGTCTCGTGTCAGAGATCGCTCCTGTTTCACAACCCATTCAACCCATTCAACCCATTCAACCCATTCAACCCATTCAACCCATTCAACCTAATCTCATGAAACATTACCCTGTGAGAAAGAACAAGTCGGCTACGTGGTGTGCGGTCGCATTTTGCCTGACGGTCGCGAGCGCTTTCGCCCAGTCGATCATCAGCTTGAACTTCGACGGCCAGGATGGCACCGGCACTCCCGGTCCGGTCACCGGCGTGGCGGGTTCGGTCCCGGCCGATAACTGGAACAATACTGGAACCGGAAATGGCGGCAATGTCGGGGTAGGGGTTGCCCTTGTCGACGACAGTGGTGCCGCCACCGGCGCTACCGTGAACTGGTCAGTGGCCAACCACTGGACCACCAATGGCGTAGACAGCAGCGGAGGCGAT
>JAAZXD010000283.1 GCA_014240355.1 Roseibacillus sp.
GGAGATCCGGCGTGGAGCATCGGATATTGCCGAACTGGAGGCCGAAATCGCCGAGATCAAGGAGCGTATCCACGACCTCAAGACCCGCCCCGAAGCGGTGATCGACGAGCAGCTGGCCGAGGAGTTTGGGGAGGACAAAACGGAGGAAGACTGATCCTCCCTTTTCCCACGCAACCCCCATTTCCCCGCCCGCCGGTCCGGCCTCAGGGGCCTCCCGCCAAAAGCAAATTCCTAGCAGCGTGGAAATGTGTGTGGAGAATCTGTCGCGGTCTCCCTGGCATCCCCGCAAGTCGCTGGGGTTGAATCAATTGCTCCTGTAGGGGAGCAAGATGGTGGGCAGGGAAGGATTCGAACCTTCGAAGGCGTAAGCCAGCAGATTTACAGTCTGCCCCGTTTGACCACTTCGGTACCTACCCTTAAAGTGCGGGGGCAGGGCATATGCCGGGGTCTTCTTACGCTCAAGCCTAAAATATCAGGGTGAATCGAAGCGCTCCGGCCTTGCATGAAGGAACCGGGGCCGTTAAAGCGCATACGTCATGCCTATTGCGAGTCCTGAGCAATACCACCACATGTTGGATGCCGCCCAAAAGGGTGGATACGCCTATCCCGCAATCAACATCACTTCCCTGACAACCGCCAACGGGGCCCTCAAGGCCTTCTCCGAGTCCAATTCGGACGGGATCATCCAACTCTCCTCCGGGGGAGGGCAGTTTGCCTCCGGGCTCGCAGTCAATGATGCGGCCTACGGATCCATCGTGCTGGCCGAGGCCGTCCACCGTCTCGCCGAGAAGTACGACGTCCTGATCGCCCTCCATACAGATCACTGTCACCCCGGCAAGGTGGACAGCTTCCTCCGGCCCCTTCTGGAGGAATCCCGGCGCCGGAAGGAAAACGGCCTGGCCCCTCTCTTTCAGTCGCACATGCTCGACGCCTCTGAACTGCCCCTGGACGAGAACATGGCCCTCTCGGTGGAGATCATGAAGGAGTGCGTGGACCTCGACATCATCCTCGAGGTCGAGGCCGGCGTGGTGGGCGGCGAGGAGGACGGGCACGACACCTCGGGCCTGCCCGCGGAAAAGCTCTACACCACCCCGGAGGACATGATGACGGTCTACGAGACGCTGAACCCGCTCGGGCGCTTCATGTTCGCCGCCACCTTCGGGAACGTGCACGGTGCCTACAAGCCCGGCGCGGTAAAACTCAAGCCCACCATCCTCCGGGACGGACAGAAGGCCGTGATGGACAGGCACGGAGAGGGCGCGGAAATGGATCTCGTCTTCCACGGTGGGAGCGGATCGACCCTGGAGGAACTCCGGGAGACACTCGATTACGGTGTGATCAAGATGAACATCGATACCGATACCCAGTATGCCTTCACCCGCCCGGTGGTGACCCATATCTGCGAGAACATCGAAGGCGTGCTCAAGATCGAGGGCGAGGTCGGCAACAAGAAGGTCTACGACCCCCGTTCCTATCTCAAGAAGGCCGAGCAGAGCCTCTGCGACCGCCTCAAACGCGCCTGCGATGACCTGCTTTCCACCGGGAACAGCATCTACCAGTCCTGACCAGAGGCCGGGGGACCACGGCTGAAGGTCGCTGGTTAACCCCTTTGACTTTCGCCTCTCCGACTCGTCCCTTCCCTCATGTCTGAAATCGATGCCAGACCTCCGCAAGAAAACCCGCTGACCAACATCTTCGTCAACGTCCTGGTGCCCATCCTGGCCCTGACGATGATGAGTGATGACCCGGGGATCCTGGAACAGCTTCGTGCCGAGGGGGTAGATGCCAAGGAGCCCCGCCCGTGGCACCTCGGCCCGGTCAAGGCCCTGATCATCGCACTGACCCTGCCGGTCTGTTACGGAGTCTGGTTCTTCTGCAGACACCGGAAGCTCAACTTCTTCTCGGTGATAGGACTGGTCTCCGTGCTCCTGACCGGAGGCCTCACGCTCTACCTCTGGCAGGAGGACGGAAGCGTCCGTTCGAATGCTCCCACTCTCTTCGGGATCAAGGAAGGATCCATTCCACTCATTCTCGGACTCGCCATCTTCGGTTCACACTGGACGAAGACTCCGCTCCTCAACACCTTCCTCTACAGCCCCCAGATTTTCGATATCGGAAAGGTCGAGCGCCTGGTGCACGAGAGAAATGCGATGGAGGGCTATTCCAAGCTCCTCTTCACCTGTACGCTCTTCTTCTCCGCTTCCTTCCTGATCAGCACCTTTGCCAACTTCTTCCTCGCCCAACACTTCCTTGGCGACATCGACTTCAATGACAAGCTGGAAGCGCGCCGGCAGTACAACAACGGGGTAGGCAAGCTCACCTTCTGGGGGTTCATCGCCATCGGGGTGCCCATCCTGGTGATCCTGATGCTCGTGATGTGGCACCTCGTGAAAGGACTCAAGAAACTCACCGGTCTGGACACCGAGGAGATTCTCCTGCCACGCTAGCGACGCTCCTCAGCCCACGAAGTTGTCGATGCGCCGAGCCAGTTCGAAGTCCTTCCCGGTAAGAGCACCCTTGGAATGCGTGGTCAGGCGCAGGGTTACCCGCAGATAGTGGATATTGATGTCGGGATGATGTCCGGCGTCCTCGGCAATCCCGGCAACCTCATTGACGAAATCGATCGCCTCGGGAAAGGACTCAAATTCAAAGGTCCGCCCGATCTCTTTCCCATCCAGTTCCCAGACAGGGCAACGGGCGAGGTGATCGGCGAGATCTGCAGCGGTGCATTCGTCTGTTGTGTCCATGGTCGATAATCTGTCACCGGGCCAGCGCAGCTGGCAAGACGCTTCCGGAGACGAAAAACAGATGCATCGGGAAAAATCGGAGGTAGCCTTCCCTGCAGAAGGAAGCCCTTACGGATTCATGACCACTTTTCTCCGGACCCTCGCCCTCCTGGCCACCGCAACCGGTTGTCTCGCCACCGTGAGTTGCACGCTGGGCACCCCGCAGGCTCGCATTAACCGGAATCCCTCCCTCTACGATTCCCTTCCCGACAGTCACCGGGAACTGGTAAACCAGGGACGCATTGCGAAAGGCATGTCACAATCCGCGGTCCATCTCGCCCTGGGACCCCCCAACCGGAAGATCCAGGGCTTCCGCGACGATGCCTCCTTTGAGCGCTGGGACTACACCCGCCTGCAACCCCATTTCCATCATTCGTTCCACAGCTACCAGGGATTGAGCAGCTATGGCGATCGCTATCACGGCTTCGGTTTCTTCCCTGCGGTCGGGTATCTCCCTTACCGGTCCGCCAGTGTGACCTTCCGGAAGAAAGTGGTCGATTCCTGGGAGCGCCTCGATCCCGAGCACTTTTCCCATCGCTACAGCCATTGAGATTGCGACGGCAGGGACCAGCGGCAATGGTTGCTCCCTTCCCGACACCGAACGCTTGAATTCTGTCCAATCGAGAGCCTAATGCAGACCGGACGAGCTGATCAATTTCATACCCCTCATGAAAAAACTACTTCTTCTTTCAGTGGCAGGCGCCTGTCTTGCCCATGTCTCGTGCTCGACATCATCTGGAGTCCGCGGCGGATCCGGACGCTACGCCGCCTACGATCTCCCGGCCTCCAAGGCCTCAAACCCGTCCCGGGTCAGGGTCAAGGTCTCCATCAGAAACCAGGCGGCCTACGTCATGGAGGGCAATCGTCCGCTCCTGGTCATGCCGATTGCGGTGGGAACCTCCAGCAGCCCTACTCCCCAGGGCAACTTCCGCATCTTCAAGAAGGAGCACAAGCACCGCGCCAACAGCCACGGCTATGCCTACAACGGCAACTCGGTGATCCAGACCTGGCTCTCCAAGAAGCCCGCCGGATGGCAATTCAAGGGCACTCCCATGCACTACTGGTGTGAATTCAAGGCCAACTACGGGTTCCACACCGGCTGGATGAAACCCTACCCCTGTACCCGCGGCTGCCTGCGCATGCACGAGAACGTGGCACCCAAGTTCTACAGCCTGGTCCGGGTGGGCACCCCGGTGAGTGTCAGCACCACCCAGCCGGAGGATGCAACCATCGGTCGCAACATCCCCCGGCCTCCCGATGCCGGACCGCTTCCCGATTATCCGCATTCCTTCTACCTCGGCACCGGCTACTTCACGAAGCACCGAACCCCCAGCTACCGGTAGAAAGAGCTTCTCTTTCCCCGTCCCGCCCTGTCCGGCAGGTTTCAGCTCATGCCGGGGCCTGATTGATGGCGAGGAGGACGGCGAGGGTCAGGAGTCCGGCTCCAAAGGCGGAGTCGAACCAGGGACCCGCCCGCTGGTAGCCGTTGCGGAAGAGCGGGAACTGGAGCATCCAGACGTAGAGCCACCAGAGAAAAAAACCCTGCCCGACGATGATGATCCACAAGACGGGAGCCCACCAGACGGGACGATCCCCGGTGACAAATTCGGTCACTACCGCTGCGAAGATGATTGCCACCTTCGGATTG
>JAAZXD010000284.1 GCA_014240355.1 Roseibacillus sp.
GTGGACCCTCGACATCCCCACCCCTGGTGCCCCGAACGTCGAGCAACCTGCCGGGAATCCCGCCACTCTGGTTATTAACGAATGGATGACCGAAGGCGATGTCCTTTACCGGGACGACTGGTTTGAAATCCACAACCCTGACCCGCTCCCGGTAGCCCTGGCAGGATTCAGTGTGAGTGATCATCCTGATAACCCCCAGCACCACGCCTTCCCACCCCTCAGCTTCATCGCCGGAAACGGCTTCCTCAAGCTCATTGCGGACCGCGATGTGTCCGCCGGTCCTGATCATGTCCCCTTCGCCCTCGACGCGGATGAAGACCGTCTTTCCCTCTTCGATCCCGATGGCAGAATGATCGACCAGGTCATCTTCGGACCACAGGCATCGGACATCTCACAGGGACGCTGGGATCCCTCCGTCACGGGACTTGGTTACTTCACCCTTCCTACCGGTGGACTCGAAAACAGCCGCGAAGGGCAGTCGGGCATCCCCGGTTTCGACAATGCTCTCGCCCTCCTGCGGCACCTCCGCATTTCCGAGATCATGTACGAGCCCCAGAGCGGCATACCATACGAATTCATTGAACTCAGAAACACCGGACCGGTGATCCTCGATCTCACCGGATTGCGCTTCACCGACGGGATCTCCTTCACCTTCCCTTCCCTGACCCTTGACCCGGGCGAAGAGGTTCTCGTGGTCGGGGATCTCTCCGCCTTCGAGTCCCGCTACGGAACGGCGCTCAATGTGGCCGGGGTCTTCGGCGGAAATCTGGACAACGACGGCGAAAGGATTGTCCTCTCCCTGCCCCTTCCCTTTGACGCAGCCATCCTGCGCTTCACCTTCGATCCCATCTGGTGGCCCTCCACCGCTGGCTCCGGCCGCTCGCTGGAACTGCGCGAGGCGCTCCCCGCCGCCCGTGACTTCGACTTGAGATCCAGCTGGGAGCCCAGTGCCCAGGTGGATGGAACCCCCAACGGGGGCGCCATTCTCATCCCCACCGAATTCCAGGCCTGGCTCGCCTTCTACGGGCTGACTCCTCTTGAGGATGGTGACCACGACAGCCTTGTGGCCCTCATGGAATTCAGCCTCGGCCTGGATCCGCTCCTCGATCTGGGAATCCATGGTCCCGTCTCCCTCCCGTCGGTCACCCGTTCCATCGACGATCGCACGGTCATCTCCTTCGCTCTTCCCGTAAACACAACCGCCACCGACGGCTACGGGGCAACTGACATCGTTTACACGGTGGAGACCTCCAGCGATCTCTTGAACTGGAACGCCCTGCTCACCAAGACTGATGAGACCTCCTTTACCGGTCCCGGTACGCTAATCGAGAATCCGCCCTTCAATGGAGGCGTGCGGGTGAGCATTACCGATGACCAAGCCGACCTCCTTCAACACTTCATCCGGCTGAAGGTAGACTATGCCCCCTGAGCCCTACCGCCGGTTGCGATTCTGGTTGTAGCGCCGGTTCAATTCACGAGCGCGCTCAGCCTGCTTCTTATTGAACTCCCGGCGCTTCTCCTCCAGCTTGTTGTCGGCCTTGGCCGTGATCCGGCTCGCCTTGTAGACCGTGTCAGCCTCGCTCTTGCCGTAGCGGAGGACTCCCCCGGCAACCGACGCCTGCATCCCCGCCTTGAGATCACCCAGGGAGGCCTTCCTGCCGTTCACCAGGATTCTGGTGAAACTCGTGATCTTGTAGGTCTTCTTGCCCACTGTGACGCTGTCACCTCCCACTTTCCTGATGGTGGGCAACTCGGAGGCCGCTCCCTTGCGGGTCGGGGGCACGATCCTCCGTTTGTTCTTGTTGTCGCCAAAGGATGGGGCCGGAAGGAGAAGGGCACCTGCCAGGATCAGCACGGAGGCACGGAACATCTTCATTTGGATCCTTAGTAGCGTCCTCCCTCCCTCCTTTCAACCTCGGATTCCAGAATCCACCGCAGCCCAGCAGTCATAACCGACTGCAGGCAAATGCCCGGAGAGCTCCTGAAACGCTGGCGCTAGGGTCTGGTTGCCATGATCGCGCTGCGGTCTCCCCCGGTCTCAAATTGCTGCACATCTGCAAACCCCACGCCCTCCATGACTGCACGGATTTCAGCAACTCCGTAACAACGTCCCCGCGTAATGGCAACCAGGACGGTCGAATATTCCGCCACCGCACGCGGACCACTCTTGTCCTCGTTGAGGAAGGCCTCGTGGGCCACCACTAGTCCACCACTCGGCAGGGAGTTGTATGACTTGCGCAGAAGGGCCTCTACTTCCGGCAGATCCCAGTCGTGCAGCACGTTTGAAAGCAGGTGGACATCATGATCGTCCGGATAGGCATCCCGGAACATGTCACCCTCCACCACTTCAATACGGTGATTCAGCTCTCTCTCGGAGATTGCGCTTTCCGCGATCTTGTCCACCGGGGTTTTTTCGAACACGGTGGCATTCAGCCCCTCGTTCGCTGCAACCAGGCAACAGGCATAAATTCCCGACCCCCCTCCTATATCGAGCAATCGAGCTCGCCCTGACAGATCCAGTTCCCCGGCCAGTTTCTGCCCGAGAAATACACCCCGGCAATCCATCGCAGCAGTGAACATCCGGGCGAATTCCGCGGACTCCATGGCCTCGTGCCAATCTGCTTCGGCCATTTCACTCTCCCAGTTGCCCGGCTTGCCCGTTCGCATCACGGTCAACACCTCCTTCACCACCGGGCGATCTTCCAGCGACGCGTAGTAGGATCCCAGTGCCCAGGGAGAATTGCGGCCCAGGTGCTCCCTGCACAGTTCAGTGGCTGAAAACCGATCCCCCTCTCTCTCCACCAGACCATTCGCACAGGCCAGCGTCATAAGCACGTCTGCAGGCCGTTCGTGAATCCCGCAATGCTCACAGATCTCCTCCAGACTCGCCGGGGATTCCGCCAACCAGCTGAACAGATCGAGGTGCACGATCGCACAGGCCAGAAAATCCGCCGCATAAATTCCGTCGCGATAACGCAGGAGCGGAGTGGGATCTGACTTGGGGAGCTCAGTGAGATCAAAGGATGCCATCTCGCCGGAGACTAGAGCCCAGGGTGCCACTACTTGGCAAGAACTGGCTCCTCGGAGTCATCCCGCAAAGCCTGAGCTTCCCCCTCCTGCAGTCTGACACAGGGAACCGGTCCATGCATCACCCGGCATGATCGGAAGTTCCACCGCCTCACTCCCTGGAATCACCAACCGAAGCGGCCCTTCGGCGCATTACAGCCGGTCCAATGACAGCCCACAGCAGCGGGGGTAGTCCCGCGCTCAAAACAAGAGCAACTGCAGGATTCTCGTGCCCCCAATCCCCGATTGTCGCAAAGGTGAATCCCAGGGGCAGGCTTCCGCAACCCAGCGCCATGAGAAACCGGCGGCAGGGCATCCGCACCAACCCGGCAAGACAGGCAATCACCTCAGGCATGATCGGAAGCCAGCGTGAGAGGGCCACCATCCAACCACCGGCCTTCCCCCCGAACAGTGCTTCGCCCCTGGCCAGATCCTCCTTGCCCGCAATCCACTCCGCCGCCGGTCGCCCCAGCTTCCAGCAGAGCCAGTAGGCCAGAATTCCGGACAACATCGATCCCGTTACCGCAAAGATCCCTCCCAACCATGGCCCATAGACGTAGCCCAGTGCCGACATCACGACCGTCCCAGGAATGGGGAGGACCAGATCCGAGAGCAGCAGTCCGATTCCACCCAGCCATGCCCAGGCTCTCCCCAGCTCCATCAGCCAGGTGTTCGTCTTCTCCACGTCAAAACGCTCAGCGAACTGGTCACCCCAGAGCACGAAAGGCACCAGCACAAGCACAGCCAGGATCAGGAAGAGCCAGAAAAGACGCACGGAGGAACGCGGTTGGTCGCCACCAGCCTAGCGCTATTCCCCGAGGAAGTCACGGATTGCGCTCGCGATCTCTTTCTACCCGACGATAAACTCCCCTGCAAGCGATGTCCAAGCCCAGTCCCGAACCCTTTGAGCTGTCCGATCTTCCCGTTCTCGCACGCAGGGTCATCAAGGAGGCCAAGTTCCCCATGCTGGCCAGCATGGATGGCGATCAACCCCGCCTGCGCCCCATCTCTCCCGTGCGCACGGATGGCTACAACATCTATGTAGCCAACCTGCGCAGCTACCACAAGACGGGCGAGATCGAGGTCAACTCCAAGGTGGAGCTATGCTACCTCTCCCCTGATCATGACCAGCTCCGAATCACCGGAGTGGCCCATCCGCTCGGCGAAAGTGAGCAATCCCTCATCAATGAAATATGGGAAGAGAATCCCCTCCTTCGCCAGTACCTCGGCATGAGTGACAACCCCGAGCTGATCATCTACCGCATCGTGGCCCACCGCGTGCGCTTCATGCGTGAATGGGCTCTGACGGAGGAAGAACTGGAGGTCATCGGGGAAGCCCTGCGGATCAGGCAGGAG
>JAAZXD010000285.1 GCA_014240355.1 Roseibacillus sp.
CGACGGCAAGTGGCTTCTGGTAGCCGGCCAGCGATCTGGCAATGTTCCTGTCTTCCGGATCAGGAAAGATGGGACGCTCAAATACAACGGAAACGAAGTGAAGGTCGCCAACGCGATGTGCGTGGAGTTCCTGAAACAATAGCTCCCTTCTTGATTCCAAACAGGATCACACCCCAAAAGCTGACCCTTCAAGTCATGAACCACACTCCCCTGCTTCTCACCCTGGCCCTTGCAATGGCCGCTTTCGCTGCACCCCTGGTTTCTCCACGGGATGACGCGCGCCGCCTTGAAGTCCTCTTCTTTGGTGCCCCCACCCGCAATCATCCGGGGCACGATCCTGTGACCCGCTACCGCGTGCTCAAAAAGCACCTCGGAGACGATGGCATCAACCTGACCTACATCGAGGAGCCTTCCGAAGCCCTGAACGCAGTAACCCTTGCTCAGTTTGACGCGGTTCTCATGTATGGCAACTGGGCCCAGCGCGGCCCCATGCCAGCGGAGCAGGAGAAGGCCCTCGTCGACTTCGTGGAAAATGGCGGCGGGTTTCTTCCCGTTCACTGTGCCTCGGCCTGCTACGGGAAATCGGAGGCTTTCGTGAAACCGGTGGGCGGCGTCTTCAAGTCGCATGGCGGCGGGGAATTCTCTGCCAAAACCACCAATTCCAACCACGAAATCACAAAAGGCTACCAGGGCTTCACGGCCTGGGACGAGACCTACGTCCACGAGCGCCATGGCGCGGATCGTACCATCCTCCAGAAACGTGACGGCGAACCATGGACCTGGATCCGGACCCAGGGACAGGGCCGCGTGTTCTACACCGCCTCCGGGCACGACCATCGCGTATGGGACCAGCCCAGCTTCCACGATCTCCTCAAGCGCGCAATCTACTGGAGCGTTGGTGACGACGCCCGGGGAAAACTGGCCGCCCTCAAGCTGCCAGAAGTTGAAATGATGGAGGTGAAGCTGCCCGGCTACATCAAGCGCAAACTGGTGACGCAGGTCCCCAGTCCCTTCCCGCCCGCGGAGTCCCTCAAACTCGCGCAGGTCCCCCCGGGATTCGAATTATCCCTCTTCGCCGCCGAGCCCGACATCATCAATCCGATCTATATTGCCTGGGATGAACGGGGGCGGGCCTTCGTGGTGGAAACCATTGACTATCCCAACAACCTCCAGGCTGGCAACGTCGGTAACGATCGCATCAAGATCTGCGAAGACACCGACAACGACGGCCGGGCCGACAAGTTCACCGTCTTTGCCGACAAGCTCTCCATTCCAACCACCATGGTTTTCGCCAATGGTGGGGTGATCTGCACCAACGGGTCTGACGCCCTCTTCCTCAAGGACACCAACGGAGACGACAGGGCCGACGTGCGGGAAGTCCTCTTCACCGGTATTCGCACGGGTGATACCCATGCGGGCACCTCCAACTTTCGCTACGGGGTGGACAACTGGATCTGGGCCACTACCGGCTACTCGGGATTCGGCGGTGAAGTGGGTGGCACGCAACACAGCTTTGGCAGCGGGGTCTTCCGCTTCAGGCCGGACGCCAGCGCCATGGAATTCCTGCAAAATACCACAAACAACACCTGGGGCCTGGGCTTCACCGAGGAATTCGACATTCACGGCTCAACCGCTAATGCCAATCCCAGCTTCTACCTGAGCTTCCCGCGGCGCTTTTACGAACAGGCTGGCCTCTCCCAGCCCCGCACCCCGCGCGCCGATGACAATCCCCTTTTCTTCCCCAGTTCCACCGATATCCGGCAGGTTGATGCCCACCATCGCTACACCGCCGGGGCAGGACACGCCTTCTACACCTCACGGCGCTTTCCCCGGCGTTACTGGAATACCATCGCCTTCATCTGTGCCCCCACCGGCAAGCTGGTCGGTCAATGGGTCCGTCATCCCAGAGGCGCAGGCTTTGAACTGAGGCAGGAGCCGAACAATATCTACAACTCCGCTGATGCCTGGTCGGGACCGGTCTGCGCCGAAGTGGGTCCTGACGGCGCCCTCTGGATCTGCGACTGGTACAACCTCGTCATCCAGCACAATCCCACCCCCAACAAGGGCTCCTCCGGCCTCGACGCCAAGCGGGGACAGGGCAATGCCTACGTCACTCCTCACCGCGACAAGCAACACGGCCGCATCTACCGGGTCTATCCCAAGGCCTCCAGGAACGACCCCTACAAGGCTGACTTTGCGAGCCCCAACATGTTCTGGCGGCTCGAAGCGCAGCGTGCGGCAGTGGAGGAAGGCAGGAAGATCGACAAGGTCACCAACATTCATAACTTCTACGCCAAGGCCGGAACGGGCTCCCTTGACCTCGAAACCATCAAGGCTGCCCTCGCCTCCGACGACCTTGCCCTCAAACGCGCCGCGCTCCGCAATGCACCCCTCGATGGCACCCTTGCCTCGATGTTCATCAAGGAGGGTAGGATTGCAGCCACGCAACCGCGCGTTCTTCTCGACCTCCTGCTTTCCTTCTCCCGCCTTGGCGCTTCCGAAACGATCGGAAAAGCACTGGTTCATCTTCTCACCGATGATGCCGGCGCCATCCTCAATGACCCGGTCCTTCACGACGCTTTCCAGGTCGCGGCCCGGCGCCATGGAGGGGGCTTCGTGAAAGGAGCCCTTGCCAGCATCCGGCCCGGGAAAACCACCGGTCCGAAGGACGTCCTTTCCAACGGCAACATCGAGAAGGTCAACGGTGACAAACCGGAGGGCTGGAGCCCACGCTTCTACAGCGGCTCCCGTACTGCCAGCTTCACGGCGGTGAAGGAAGGGCGGAACGGAACGGCCTGCCTCAAGGTCACCAGTGACCAGCGCTCCGACTCCGGCTGGGGCGCCACGGCAAAGGTAAAGCGCAACACGCGCTACCGCCTGGGCGGCTGGATCAGGACCGAGAATGTCAATGGCAGCGGATCGATGTTCAACGTCCATGGCGTGGGTCACCGCACCAAGGCCGTTCGTGGCACCACCGGATGGACTGAATACTCCGTCGAATTCGATTCCGGCAGCGCAACGGAGATCGTCATTCACGCTCTCTACGGCGGCTACGGTGGCCAGACCGGGACTGCCTGGTATGACGATATCTACCTCCAGGAGTCCGGTGAGTCCGGCCTGGGCGGCACGGTCCTCACCATCGCCTCCCACTTCGGCAAGACCACTTCACCGGCCGCCAAGAGCACCCTTGTCTCCTTCCTCAGGAAACGTGCTGAAAAGGGGGACGCGTTTGCGAAGTCACTCCAGCAAAGTGTCGAATCTCAGTCTCCCGACGAGCGGGTGGCTGAGCGCAGGCACAAGATCGATACCTCTGTTCACGAACGCGGAGAAGCCATCTACAACCGCACCTGCATTGCCTGCCACGGTCCTGAAGGGATCGGCGTGGAGGGCGCCTTCCCGCCGCTGGACGGATCTGACTGGCTCACTGGAGACCCTGCGGTTCCCATCAAGATTCTCCTCAAGGGACTGATGGGCCCCATCGAAGTGAACGGCCGGAAGTTCAACAACGTCATGCCTCCCCATGTCGACCTGAGCGACCAGGACATCGCCGACGTTCTCACCTACGCCCGGCAACGGTGGTCCAACGACGCCGCCCCGGTCAGCACATCTGAGTCCAGAACCCTGCGGGAAAAGGTGAAGGAACGAACAACTCTCTGGACCGTCAAGGAGCTGCGCTAGGGCGGAAAACCCCGCAAAAGAGGAGTCTCCGCGCCAGTCCCCCGAACCGAACCGGAGAACTCCCGGGCGCGAGCGGGTGATTTTTTTAGCAACGTCGTCTCCCCTCTCTCAAACTGTCGGCCATGCCCTCCTCCCCTCTCAATTGGGCTATCCCCCCTCTGGCGGTTCTCACGAGCCTCCTGGCTCACCAGCACCTTCAGGGACAGGCTCTCCTGGTCGACTTCAGTCGCACCGATCAAGGAGGAAGCAATCCCTTGCAGGCCGGGTGGCAGGGATTCGTCCTGCCTGCCACCGGGGGAGAAGAGGTATCCGCCGACTTTCGGGATGACGAACTGGCTGAACCCGGGGGGACGGTCCGGGTCACCGTCGCAGGCAACTCCCATACCCGTGACTACGCTTCCGCCACCGGAGTATTCGCCGCCCGGAGTGATCTGCTCTCCGATGGTCCGCTGCTCAACCGCCCGGGAATCATGACTCTCAGTTTCGCGGGGCTGAAGGATGGAACCTATGAGCTCACCTCCTACCACCACACCACGCAGTTCGGAGCCAGCGAGCGCGGTCCGGCCACGCCCTTCGACATCGTCCTCAGCGACTCCGCAGGCGACAATGTCACGGTCGCTCAGGGACTGACGGTCTCTGACAACTCGAGCGCCGAACTGACCACTCACCTCTGTGAGTTCTCGGTCCTGGGAAACAGCGAGGTGCATCTCGACTTCATCCGCGGCCCCGACAACGGTCCGGCC
>JAAZXD010000286.1 GCA_014240355.1 Roseibacillus sp.
GAAATGGCGAGGGCATTGTAGCGGATGGTTTCGGCGGGGAGGCGGTAGCGCGACTGACGGGCGAGAAGCCGGTTGTAGGGATCGCGTTCGCGCAGGGCGACCGGTTCCAGCGAACTTTGCCGGTAGGTCCGGCTGGTCACGAGGAGCTTCATCATATGCTTCACGTTCCATCCCGACTCGTAGAACTCAACCGCAAGGTTGTCCAGGAGCTCAGGATGCACCGGGGCCTCACCCTGTCCCCCGAAGTCGTCGAGCCGCTTGGAGAGTCCGGAGCCAAAGACGAGATACCAGAAGCGGTTGGCCATGACGCGCGCGGTCAGACCACCCGTTCCAGCGCCGGGATCGGTGAGCCAGTTGGCGAGGTCAAGCCGGGTGAGGCGGGACTTCGTTCTGGAGTTCTGTTTTCCGGCGAGGAAGGCAGGAAAGGCGGGTTCCACTACCGGGCCACTGTCATCGAGCCAGTTGCCACGGGGCAGGAGGCGAATGGTGCGGGGCTTGGTGGCCACCGTGATCATGGTCTTGCGCCGGGCTTTTTCGAGGGCAGCCAATTCGGATTCCACCTGCTTGCGGGCGGCTTCGGTGGCAAATCTTGCGGTTGCCAGGAGATTCTCCAGCTCGGCGATGCGCTGCCGCTCGCGTTTGGTGTGGACGTCGATCTCGGGCGGGCGCCTGGTGGGCAGGCTGTTGGAGCCAACCTTGAAGTGCTGCGACTCATCCACATCGGCGAAAAAGGCCCCCAGGGCGTAGAAGTCCCGCGAAGTGTAGGGGTCATACTTGTGGTCGTGACACTGCGCACAGCCCACGGTGGCTCCCATCCAGACATTGGAGAGGTTGCGGACCCGATCCGCAAAGTAGATTGCGAGGTATTCCTTGGCCTGCACCCCACCCTCGTGCGAGGTCTGCAGGAGGCGGTTGTAGCCGGTTGCGATTTTCTGGTCGACGGTGGGATTGGGGAGCAGGTCGCCAGCCAGTTGCTCGCGGGTGAACCGGTCAAAGGGCAGGTTGTCATTGAAGGCATCGATCACGTAGTCGCGATAAGGAGAAATACTGTGATCCTGGTCGCCATGATAGCCACAGGTATCGGCGTAGCGGACAAGATCGAGCCAGTACATCGCCATGCGCTCGCCGAAGTGGGGTGAAGCCAGGAGCGCGTCCGTGGTTGTTTCCAGGCAGGAGGCCGGATCTTCCTTCCAGCGTTTCACGAATTGGTCCACCTCAGCGGGTGTGGGAGGAAGGCCGATAAGATCGAAGTGGAGCCGTCGCACCAGGGTGACCGGGTCGGTATCCGGGGAGGGGTTGAGGTTCTCGCTCTGGAGCCGGGCCAGAATGAAGTTGTCGATCCAGTTCTCGCCCCAGTCACGAGCCCCGACTGTCGGGACGGGATGCCTCCGGGGTGGGAGGTAGGTCCAGGGTTCCGCGTATTCGCCCCCCTCTGCGATCCACTGCCTGATGAGCTCCTTCTCTCCCTTGCTTAGCTCCTTGTGTGCCTTGGGTGGGGGCATGATCTCGTCCGGGTCGGCATTCAAGATGCGGTGGATGAGTTCGCTGTCGTTGGGTTTGCCGGCAACGATGGTGTCCCCGGTTTCGCCCCCCTTGAGCGCTCCCGCCGCTGTATCAAGGCGCAGCTTGCCCTTGCGCTCGTGTTCGTCAGGCCCGTGACAGGCAAAGCAATGATTCGAGAGGATGGGACGAATGTCCCGGTTGAAATCGACACTGGCCGAGAGGCCGCTGGCCCAGAGGGCAGCGATGAGCATCTGGAGGGCCAGGAAGCTGCGGGACATCCGGGAGAGGCTAGCTTCCTGCCCTGCGGATGCAATGGAGGATTGCCAGGGTCGATTACGAGATTTCGACCTCGAGCACCTTGACACGCCCCCACTCGGGTTTCTCGAGGTCCTTCCGCCCCTTGGGCTGGCCGGAGCTCCCTCCAAGGTAGAGCCGGGATCCGTCTTCGTTCCAGACGGCCTTGCTCACCCGCATCTTTGTATCGGCCTGCGCCAGGCGGGAGCCGGTTTCGAGATTGAAGATGGCGGTATTCCACTGGCCCTTGAAGAGGCGTCCGGCCATTGCGAAGATTTTCCCGTTAGGATGGATGGAGAGAGTTTCCATGAGTCCCTGGCCGATCTCTCCGTCGTTGGCGTGGTCCACTTTCTTCACTTCTCCGTCACGCCACTGCCAGCGTTCCCACAGTTGCTTGCCATTGCCGGCGGCAGGATCGCGGGTGGAGCCCATGCCCGCGAGGAAGATTTCGGAGCCGTCCGGGGAGAAGGCCAGGGCGAAGATGCCGCCGGTGAAGTAGTGCCCTTTGATGATGCCCCAACCGGTGAAGCTACCGGTTTCAATGCGGGCCACCTCCCTGTTTGCGGGAAGGTTCCAGATGCGCACTTCACCCATCAGGTTTCCCGCTGCCAGAAAGTTCCCGTCTTTACTGAAGGCAACCGACTCGACCGGCGGGACGTGTTCAAAGGCGTGGGTCTGTTTGCCCGTCTGGGTATCAAACACTTTTACGGAAGGCTCCTTCTGAGGGGCGGGTTCGTATTTGTAGCCGCCGCAGAGGTACTGGCCCGTGGAGGAGGCCACCCGTGTGCCGTCCGGAGAGATCGCGCTCTGCCAGGACCAGAAATCATGTGCGTTCACTTTGCGCTCCGTCTTTTTGTGCTCCGGATCGATCCAGAGCAGGCGTCCGTCGTAGCCCGCGGAGATCAGGCGCCGGGTGGCGGTAGACCAATTGACCCCCGAGGCGTAATTCTGGTGCTGGGCAAGTTTTTCCAGCTTTTTCCAACGGCTTCCGGGGAGGGCGTAGATGCCCCCGTCGAAGCAGGAGGCGAAGAAGTGATCCTCGTCGTCCCGGGCGAGAGAGAGGCAGTGAGTGGGCATTTTGAAGGTCGGGCCCTTCTTCAGTTCGATCTTCATGCCAGCACCTCCCTGATCGGTTCCGAGTGGTCTTCCACGTGATGGAAGTTGGGCAGGGCGGGGATGTTGAATTCTCCGTGTGGGTCGATGTCGAGGGCAGAGAAGATGGTAGCGAAGAGATTCTGTTCGTTGTGGGCCTGCCCGGTCACGTCGATGCCGAGTTTGTCGGTGGTTCCCACCACCGCACCCTGTGCAATTCCGCTCCCGAACATACTGAGGCTCCAGGCATTGGGATAGTGGTCACGGCCGCGGGCGGCATTGAGCCAGGGGGTCCGTCCGAACTCCCCCATGGCCACCACCAGGGTGTCCTCCAGCATCCCGCGTTGTTCGAGATCCGTGTGGAGCTGGAAGAGGATGTTGTCGAGGTCCGGCACCACCATCTGGTAGATCTCGTGGTTGAACACGTGGCAGTCCCAGGGCATTCCGTTGGCCACCATGACGAAGGGAGCCCCCTCCTCCACCAGGGTCCGGGCCAGGAGAGTGTGCTGCCCGAAGGTTCCCGGACCGTAACGTTCCCGGTCCTTCCGCGGTAGTCGTTCGAGGTCGAAGAGGTGGGCGCAACTCATCAGCCCCTTGACGCGCTCGTAGACCGCATTGTGGGAGGAGGCGGCCTCGCTCCTGGTATCGTTCTCGAACTTTTTGCTGAAGAAACTACGGAGCTCCTCCCGGGCCTCGTGATCCCCGGTGGTGATGGAGTCGAGTTTGTTGACATGCGGGATCCCGAACTCTCCGCCGGTGCGTACCGGTGCGTATTCCGCACCCAGCCATCCGGCCCAGTTGCCCGCCTTGAAGCCCTTGAACTCATTCCCTTCCGGGCAGGGATCGAGGAGAATGAAGTTGGGCAGGGCGCTTCCGAGCTGGCCCAGTTGCCGGGAGAGGACCGAGCCGAGGGTGGGGCGGGTAAAGGGTGGTCGCGGTTTGTGTCCGCGCTGCAGGAGATTGATGGCCTGGGAGTGTTCGCGGGCACTTGTCTTCATCGAGCGGATAACCGCCGTCTTGTGCGCGATGGAGGCGCACTTGGGCATGAGCTCGCTGAAGTGTACTCCGGGGATGGAGGTTGGAATGGAGCCGAAGGGTCCGCTGGTGGGTGTTCCCGGCTTGGGATCCCAGGTCTCGAACTGACTCGGCCCCCCGCAGAGCCAGAGGAGGATGCAGCGTTTCTGCTTCTTCTTGGCGGTCTCGGCAAAAACGGGATTGGAGAAGAGGCCGGACCAGCTGAAGGTGGAGATTGCGCCCGCGGTCAGTCCTTCCAGGAAGCGTCGGCGGTGAAGGCCGTGCTCCGGGCTGCCACAGTCCTGTTGCTCTCCGCCCATCAGTGGTTCATCCGGAATTCGGCGCTGTTGAAGAGGGCCCAGAGGACCTGCCGGATGGCAGCAATCCGGCGGTCCGGTCTATTTTCGAGATAGGAGATGCTGCGTTGGCGTTCCCCGGAGTCCGGGGCGCGGTTGAAAACAGTCAGGAAGAGTTCTTCCACCACCCCGCGGTTGTCCGGGTTCCTGTTGAGG
>JAAZXD010000287.1 GCA_014240355.1 Roseibacillus sp.
GCTCCTCCTCCGTGGCAGGCTCCTCCTCCGTGGCAGGCTCCTCCTCCGTGGCAGGCTCCTCCTCCGTGGCAGGTTCTTCCTCCGCAGCAGGTTCTTCCTCCGCAGCAGGTTCTTCCTCCCGGGCAGGTTTTCCGCTGAGGGATTGCGCCTGGTCGAGAATCTTCTGGGCTTCCTCTTCTGTAGACTCCAGCGACTGAGCGATGTAGTCCACCGGCATCTGCAACACCATGTCCGAAGACACACCCCCGGCACGGTAAAGTTTGTCGGCGATCTGCGGATCTACGCCCAATTCCTCCGCCAGTCCGATGGCGGCATCAGTTACCCGCGCCTCGAACTGCTCGTGCTGACTCTCGTCCTTGCGCACCTGCACGTCCCAGTTCACCAGCTTGGAAGTGAGCCGCGCATTCTGTCCCCGGCGACCGATTGCCTTGCTCAGGTCTTCCTCATCCACGGTCACATTGATCACCTTGTTCTCATGGTCCAGGGTGATAGACCGGATCAGTGCCGGTTTGAGGGCGTCGGTCACGAAGGGTTCCGGTTCGTCACTCCAGCGGATGATGTCCACCTTCTCGTTGTTGAGTTCCCGCACGATGTTCTTCACCCGCGCTCCGCGCAGGCCGACGCAGGCACCGACCGGATCCACCTTTCCATCATTGCTGAAAACTGCCACCTTGGTCCGGTAGCCGGCCTCCCGCGCGATCCCGCGGATCTCCACCGTGTGATCCGAAATCTCGCTCACCTCCGCCTCAAAAAGTCTTCGCACGAAATTCGGGTGACTGCGGGAGAGCATAATCTCCGGCCCCCGCAACTCGTTGTCCACCGAAACCACATACGCCCGGATACGATCTCCGACGTTGTAGTCCTCGGTCGAGACTCGTTCCCGCGACGGCATGCGGGCTTCGAATTTTCCGAGGTCGATCATGACATCGTTCTTCTCAAAGCGCCGCACCGCTCCACTCACGATGTCGCCGGCGCGATCCTTGAACTCGTCGTAGATCTTCTCCTTCTCGGCCTGGCGCAACCGCTGCATCATGGTCTGCTTGGCAGTCTGCACCGCAATACGCCCGAAATTCTTTGGCGTCACGTTGAACTCCAGGGGATCATTCAGCTGGACCTCCGGATTCTTCCGACTCGCGAGGGAGATCGGCACCTCGTTGAACTTGTCCTGATGGTCGTCATCGGCCACCACCCGGAGGGTCGCAAAAATCCGCGTCTCCCCTTGCTTGGTATCCACTTCCGCCCGGAGCTCTTCAATATCCTCCGCCCCCGGAACCATCCGCCGGTAAGCTGACAAGAAGGCATTCTCAAGAGCCTCGACCACCTTCTCGCGCTCGATGCTCTTTTCCTTTTCGTAGAATTCTATGAGGGCGACGAGGTCGTTCGTCATGATCTTCTGATCGTTCTGGTCTGGGGACGCAAAAGAGCGGGTCGTGGGAACCCACTCTTCGAAAGCGTCCAGAGTTGTTCTGTTGCGGTGGCTATAGGGATGCTCCCCCCATGAATCAAGACAAAAGACCGGCCCGACCATTCACTCCACCAAGCCCATGCGGACCCGTGAAACCGCTGGGTTCACCCTCCCCGGCATCCTGCCTGCCGGTTCTCACTTGATCAGTTTGCGCCAGCGCAGGCCGCGCAGTTCGGCGGTCGTCTGCCACGTCGCCAACCCCAACGGCGCACACTTCTCGATATCCCCGAATCGCAGGCCCAACTTACGGCCCTTGATATTCACGTCCACCATCTCCTTCCCATCGATCCAGGCCTTCAGACTGTCCTTGCGGATCTCCAGCCGGATCTTGTACCACTGTTTATCCTTGAAGGCCTGGTAACTGGCGGTCTCGTTCTCGGAAGCGTCCATGCCGTCGATACTGGAGAATCCGACCACCCCTCCACCCCAGCCGCCACAGATAAAGGTCACGCAGGTCTTGGCATCCCGCACCGGAAGCGTCAGGCCACAGAAAAAGTCCACCCCGGATGTCCGCCGGGCCTCTACCTCGATCTCGTAAGGGGCCTCCGGGAGATCCGCACCGCTGAACACCACCCCGGTCAGTTCCGCCCCCTCCGCGATCGCAAGGGTTCCGCCCTTCCACGTTGTATCCCCCTCACCGCCAAAATTCAGTGCCTTCCAGAATCCCATTCCTTCCTTCGCCGGTGCCAGTGAAACCCACTTTGCTTCCTTGTCACCTGCCTCCTTGCCCTCACCGCTCCCGGGCTTGTCCGCCCCTGCCATCATCATTCCGGCCAGCAACACCAGGATTATCCAAAAACGCGCCTTCATCGTCTCTCAACTATTCACCCTGCGCGCGAACCCGGCAAGCCAAGAGACCGCCCACCTGCCTTCATAACGCTAACGCTTCCCCGTGACCAGCCACCGTGCAAACTGCATACTGAACATTGAATCCTGACGCAGATCCATCCTCCCGGACGCTGCTTACGCCCTGATCCACCCCTCCGAGACAGTGGGGCAGTCCCATCGCCACCACCTCGAAGCGGTCCCCGGGTTGGTGGGCGTCGTGCCCTTGACTCTCAGACAAACCGCCTCACTCTTGCAGGCAGATCCTCCCCCCGAGCCAACTCAGGCCCTCAAGGTTATCTCACTAATGAGTTCGATTCGAAAAGGGTTTCCATTTCCAGATGACGGCGCACGCGAAACGGCCTGCCAATGCCCCATCGGCAAGCCGACCATGTTCCAGTCCTGGCAGAATTTGCTCTTCCTGCACTGGGCGGTACCGGCAAAAACCCTGAAAGGTCATCTTCCCCAGGGCCTAAGTCTCGATGGTTTTGAGGGCCAGGCTTGGCTCGGTATCGTTCCTTTCTTCATGCGGGATATCCGTCCCCGTCGACTCCCTGCCATACCCGGAATTTCCAACTTCCTGGAACTTAATGTGCGAACCTACGTCTATGATGAATCCGGAATTCCCGGGGTCTGGTTTTTCTCGCTGGATGCCAACCGCAGGCTGGCCTGCGCTCTCGGTCGCTCACTGTTTCACCTGCCTTACCGTAAAGCGAAAATGAGCACGCAGGCCGGAGAGTGGGTCGATTACAGAGCCTTGCGAAACGGAGAAACAGAATCAGCCGACTACCGTTATCGCGGCATCGGCCCGAACCGCATCACAGAGCCAGGCTCCCTGGAGTTCTTCCTGCTCGAGCGCTATGCCCTCTACTCACATGAGAAAAAGAAAAATCGCCTCTGCCGCGCGAGAGTCCATCACGAGCCCTACCGGTTCCATGATGCTGAAGTCGAGCGATTCTCGACCGAACCACTCGCCTGGAACCACCTCCCGCTAGTGTCCACCCCCCCGGATCACGCCTGCACCGTTCCACGAGTCGACGCCAGCATCTTCAGCCTGTGCGAAGTCGGCACGGCACCATAAGAACCGCAAGATCGGAAGGAATGTCCTTGGAGCCGTCCCGGACAAAATGGGGATTCGCGGAAACCGCTGAAATTCATAGCCGGAAGTTGAAAGTACGGAGACTGGGACTCGAACCCAGGACCAATTGGTTAAAAGCCAACTGCTCTACCAACTGAGCTATCTCCGCTTTTGGTTGCTCGTTTGGCCGGCGGCGGGAGATAACGATCCCTTGGGGCTCCTGACAAGGGAATTCTTGCTCACGCGGACGAGAATCCGGGGATTGGAGCGGAACCGGAGCGGCTTTGCCGAGGTCCCTACCCCAACAACGCCATCACCAGCCCACTCCGGATCTTGGGCTGAAACCAGGTCGACTTCGGGGGCATTATGCGGTTCTGGCGGCAAACCTCGATGAACTGGTCAATGGTTACCGGGGCAAGGGTCACTGCGAGGTCGTGCCGGCCAGCGTCGACCTCGGACCTGAGGTAGGCGGCATCCCGGTTGCCCCCCACGAAGGTGAGTTCCCCGGCCCGGGGATCCTCGATCCCGAGCACGTCGGCAAAGAGATGCCTCTGCAGGATGTCGGAATCGACGGACTGGGCTGCGTTGGAAGAGTCGAAGGCCGACTCCCGCGGCACCAGCTTGAGCCACGCGCCCTCAAGGTAGAGGCCAATCTCATGGATTTTCTCCGGCTGATACTCGGAGAGTTCAAGACTCTCGATCTCAAAGGTCTCCTGCAGGGCCTCTTCCAGGCGCGCCCGCGTGATTCCCGGCGCGGTCACGAGGCGGTTATAAGGTGCCAGGCCCATTGTGTGAGCCGGGAAGAACACCGTCAGGAACTCTCCGGTTCCCCGCATGGCGGCGGCTGCGCTCCGGTGGTTGCCGTCCGCCACGTAGGCATGCGCCTCGACCGCCAGGACCTCGCGCAGGCAGGCAATCTCGTCCACAGCGGTAACAAGCCAGATGCGATGCGCGCTGCCATCATCGTGATCGGCGGCCTCAAAGTCACAGGGACGGTCGTCCGCGTAGTCCAGCAGGGCGTTAAGCAGCTTATTCTCCACG
>JAAZXD010000288.1 GCA_014240355.1 Roseibacillus sp.
CACCCGGACCCGGCGCCTCGAAATCTACAGCCGCGGGCTGGTCAATCCCTGGGGAATGGTATTCGACCGCTGGGGACAATCCTTCCAGACCGACGGCGCCGGAGGCCAGGGAATCAACTACACTTTTCCGGATTCCGTCTTCCTCGCCTCCCCACACGAGCACCGAACCCTGACCGGTTTGAATCCCGGGCGCCCCAAGTCCTGCGGACTGGAGATCATCAGCGGGAGTCACTTCCCGCCCGGTTGGAACGAAAGCCTGCTCACCAACGATTTCCGCGCCAACAACATCGACCGCTACGTGGTCAGCCCCGACCAGAGCGGCTACAAATCCGCCCTGCACCCTGATCTTCTCGGATCTTCACACCTCTCATTCCGTCCCATCGACATCGTCATGGGTCCCGATGGCGCAGTCTACGTCGCCGACTGGTACAGCCCCATCATTCAACACGGTGAGGTAGATTTTCGTGATAAGAGGAGGGACCGGGTGCATGGCCGGATCTGGAGGATCACTGCCAAGAGACGCCCGCTCGTCAAGAAAGTGAATTACCAGGAGGCCTCCATCCCCGGGCTCCTTGATCTCCTCAAGCACGAGGCCGACTGGGTGAGGCTGAATGCCCGACAGGAACTCAAGGAGCGGAACGAAACCAGGGTGAGTTCCGCCCTCGACGAATGGGTCCGCTCTCTCGACCGGTCGGATCCGGCCTTTGAACACCACCGCCTGGAAGCTCTCTGGGCCCACCAGACCATCACGACCAGGCGCTCCCGCCACCTCCTCAAGGATATCATGAAGTCCCCGGACCACCGCGCCCGGGCCGCCGCCATCCGCGTGCTCTACCACTGGCGGGGAGAGGCTGAGTTGCTGGTCGAGGCCGTGACAGACCCTCATCCCCAGGTCCGCCGGGAAGCCGTGACGACGCTGGGACAGTTTGCCTCCCCCGAAGCTCTCGTGGTTGCCCTCGGGGCCCTGAATCACCCCATGGACAAGTATCTCGATTTCGCCCTCTGGCGAACCTGCCGCCTGCTGGAGCCCTCCTGGCTGCCCGCCTTCCAGCAGGGAAGGCTGAAACCCGGACCCAATGCCGATCACCTTGGATTTGCTCTCAAGGCGATCGAGAAACCAGAAGCCCTGGCGCCCCTGGTCGAGTTAATCGCCAAGGGTCAGGCGGATGCATCCACCGTTCGTCTTGTAGGCAAGATCGGGCGCCCCCGTGAGCTTGATGTAGTTCTAAAACTTGCTCACCGGGACACCCATGCCTTGACCGGGGACGCCGCCCTGGCCCTGGCGGAGGCCGTCGAGGACCGAGGGATTTCCCCGGCCAACGAGAGCCTGCGCTTTCCGACCTGCAAACGATTGCTCAGTGAGGACGACAACAAGATCGTCGCTGCGGCCTGCCGCCTCGCCGCAGCCTGGAATCTCAAAGATCTAGGCAAAGAGATCCGGGCACGCCTCATCACCGCCTCCCCCGCCCTGGCCCCCGCCGCGGCAAAGGCCCTGGCCCGGCTGGGGAACCGCGAGGAGATCCATTCCCTCGCCTCCCAGGGAGAGGTCCGCCACATCCGGGTGGCAACCACCGCGGCCCTCTTTGAGATCGACCCGGCCGTGGCCTCCGTCCTCGCAGTGAAACTCTTCCATGAGAACCTGTCACCGCCTGACATCGAGACGCTCATGGGCGAGGTCCTCCTCCGGCCCGGGGGAAGCAGACATCTTGCTGGGGCCCTTGCCGGAAAGAAGATCCCCCGGAACACCGCGCTCCATGCCACGAGGTTGCTTGAAGTCTCCGGCAAGGGGCATCCCGAACTCACCGCCGGGCTGGCAAAGGCTGGCGAACTGAAACCACTCTCCCCGGCCCTCGGTCCACAGGCCCGCAACGCCCTCCTCTCCAAGGTCGCCGGTGGCAATGCGGTCCGCGGCCGGGCTGTCTACGAGCGTGCCGCCCTCACATGCACGGTTTGTCATCGCGTCGCCGGAGAAGGAGGAATCATCGGTCCTGATCTTTCCAGTATCGGGGCCAGTGCTCCACCTGACTACCTCCTTGAGTCTCTCCTCAGCCCCAGTGAAAAAATCAAGGAAGGCTACCGAATGTCCATGATTACCCTCAAGAACCAGAACGTGGTCTCTGGAGCCATCAGCCGGGAAACCCGGAACGCCCTTGTCATGCGCAGTGCATTCGGCAAGGAAACCCGTATCCCAAAAAGGGACATCGCCTCCCGCCAGACCAGCCCCGTGTCCATGATGCCTGGCGGACTGGTAGCCGGGTTGCGGGAGGATGAACTCGTGGACCTTCTGGCCTATCTCTCCTCCCTCGGCAGGACGGCGAAAAACTAGGCCCCGTTTCCAGATTCCGGGGTGCCCCCCGGCAGGAAGGTTCCGCTTCGCAACTAGGCGCGCAGCAGTTCCCTCACGGGCTTGCCAGAGGAAAGGATAGGATGCGGTTGTCCGCTGTGATCCTCGAACAGCATGCCGGGATCGATACCCAGATGGTGAAGCATTGTTGCCCAGATATCGTTGGGGGAGAGAATTCGGTCCACCGGGTGCTCCCCCTTCTTGTTGGTGGCGCCAATGACCTGACCCGTGCGCATTCCTCCACCAGTCACCAGCATCGACATGGCCTGGGGCCAGTGGTCTCGTCCAGGCTGGCTGACCTTGGTGTGCGTTCCGGTCTGCGTTTTCACCCGCGGGGTGCGTCCGAATTCGCCGGTGACCACCAGGAGAACGCGCTTGTCCAGCCCCCGGGCATGGAGATCCTCAATCATGGCAGTGATGACCTTGTCGTATATCGGAAGCCGCCACTCGGCTTCGCGAAAGAGGTGACAATTCACCGCATGCGAATCCCAGTTATAGGTGCCATATTTTGGCATCTTGATCCCGGAGACGTACGGATTTTCCATCACCACGGTCACAAAGCGCGCCCCCGCCTCCACCAGCCGGCGGGCCAGGATGGCCCGCTGTCCCCACGCATGACGGCCAAAGCGCTCCCGCACCGCAGCACGCTCCTGCCCCAGGTCGAACGCCTGCCGGAAACGCTCGGAGAAGATCATGTCCACCGCCTGGCGATAATGCTCATCGAGCGCGTGAAGCGACCCGTCGGCATCAATGTCACGACGCAACCTGTCCACCCCCTTGAGAAGAGTCAGACGGTCCTCCAGTCGCTCCGCCATCCCATTGGGGATGGCGAGACTATCGATTTTAAAATCATCCGCGTTGGGGTCGCCGCTCACGATAAAGGGCGTGTTCTGGCCGCCCATCCACGCCGCTCCGAGCGAAAAGGTGTCGATATTATGCCGCCCCCGCTTGATGAGTGCCACGTTGGTGGGCAGTCCGTTTGTCGCCCTGCCTTCCTTCCGCTTCTGCAACGCAGCTTCGATGAAGGATGTGATGGCCGGCGCGTCGTTTACAAATCCGGTCGGCTCTCTGGGTGCACGCGCTGTCATGAAGCGCTTGTGACCGCCCCCATGGTCGCTGAAGGTGTGGCAAACCGAACGAATGATGTTGTACTTGTCCGCACACCTTGCATGAAGCGGCATGAGTTCACACACCTGCAGGTCCGGGTTGTTGGTTCGGATGGGCCGAAACTCCCCCCGGTACTCGGCGGGCGCATCAGGTTTCATATCGTACATCTCCATGTGGGGCGGACCTCCGGGGAGCCACACGAATATGACGGCAGGGTCGTCCTCGGAGAGGAGGCGCTTGCTCCCGGCCGCACGTGCCAGAGCGCCTAACCCGAGTCCGCAGAGTGAGGCTCCTCCCAGTTCGAGGAAAGACCGGCGGGAAGGTCCGGAGCAGGGCACGTGCTTCTCGACTTGCGGCATTGCGAGTCACCCTCTCAGAACCCGGCCTCCCTTCACACACAAAGATAGGGCCTCATCGGAGGATCCCTTCCAACGCCCACGAGGGGCGATAAAGAAGCCCCGTCGTTCCGATTTTCCAGAAGGTCGTCATTTCGCGTGAGGCAGGGATTTTTCTCGCTAGGAAACCCCACCGGACTACGGTCCCTATTTACTCCATGAAGAAGAACTCTCTCGATCGCCGCCGCTTTCTCACCACCGGCGCAGCGGCATCCGGAATCTGGGCGGCAGCGCCCCGGGTCCTGCGGGCCCAGGGCAAGGTCTCTGCCAACGACAAGCTGAACATCGGAGTGATTGGTTCTTCCGGTCAGGGCGGTTACAGCATCGGGCAGCTCAAGGGCATCGCCAACATCGCAGCCCTCTGCGACGTCGACCAGAACCGCCTCGCCCCGGTCGCGAGGCAGTTCCCCTCCGCCCGGACCTACAAGGATTTTCGCAAGCTGGTAGAGCAGCAGGACCTCGATGCGGTGGTGGTGGCCACTCCCGACCACACCCATGCCGTCGCCAGTGTCGCCGCCATG
>JAAZXD010000289.1:0-244 GCA_014240355.1 Roseibacillus sp.
TTCAGGATGGCCTCATTGGGCTCGTAGCTGTCGCGGCAATCCTTGCAGATGGTCCGGACCAGACGCTGCGCCAGGATGCCCTCAAGGGAGGCTGCCACGAGGAAGGGCTCCGTTCCCATGTCCACCAGCCGCGTGATGGATCCTGCGGCATCGTTGGTGTGGAGAGTCGAGAGGACCAGGTGACCGGTCAGCGAGGCCTGGATGGCTATCTGGGCTGTCTCCAGGTCCCGGATCTCACCCACCA
>JAAZXD010000289.1:268-4355 GCA_014240355.1 Roseibacillus sp.
GCGCAAAGGTGAGTTCGATGGCATCGTTGACGGGAACCTGGATAATCCCGTCGATATCATATTCCACCGGATCCTCCGCCGTCAGGAGCTTCGTGTCGATGGTGTTGATTTCCTTCAGGGCGGCGTAGAGGGTGGTCGTCTTGCCCGCCCCGGTGGGTCCGGTCACCACAAAGATACCGTTTGGCTTCTTGATGGTGGTGTTCACGTATTCTTCAACGTGCCTGGGAAGACCGAGGACATCGAGAGACAGGTTGACGTTGGCGCGATCAAGAACACGCAGGACGACGCTTTCCCCAAACGAGGTGGGCAGCGAAGAAACACGCAAATCGATCTGCTGATCCCCGATCTGCTTCACGATCCTCCCATCCTGGGGAACCCGGCGCTCAGCAATGTTCATGTTCGACATGACCTTTACCCGGGAGAGAATCGGCAGGGCAAGGTGCACGGGGGGAGGAGCCATCTCATAGAGAGATCCATCCACCCGATAGCGGATCTTGAAGTCCTTCTCAAATGGTTCGAAGTGAATATCGGAGGCACGCTCCTTGATAGCCTGGTAGATGACCAGGTCGACATAGCGCACAATCGGCGCGGAATTGGCTTCGTCAGCCAGTTCCTGCTCCGATAAATCCTTCCCGTCATTATCGAGCTCGCCCAGCAATTCAGCCATGGCGGCCCCTTCATCCGCCCCCCCGCTGTAAGCCTCGTTGATCTTCTTCTCCACCACATGCACGGGTGCGACCACGACCTTGATCTCCTTCCCCAGCGCGAAGCGCAGGTCCTCAACGGTCTGCGGATTCATGGGATCGAGGAGGGCCACCGTAATGCCCTCTGCATCAAAGTTAATGGGCAGGGCGCCATGAAGCCGCGCCATCGGCGCAGGAATGACCGCCAACAGTTCTTCAGGAGCCACGAAATCAGCAAGGTCCACCAGCTCCGCTCCAAGTTCCTGGGCAATGACCGCCCACATGTCCTCCCGGGACTGAACTACCTGGAAATCCGTCAGGATATCCCCCACATCCTTCCCGCTGGCTTCAATCTCGTGGAGCATGTCCTCGGCCAGCGAGGAATCAATCATCCCTCTGCTGACGAAGAGGTCCAAGACGTTGCGATCATCCATTTGAATCTGGTGCGTTAGGATTGAAATTAATCGGCGTCCGACATCGTGACTGCGATCACCTCCGAGGCGGAGGTAATCCCGGCAAGAACTTTCCTTATGCCATCCTCTCGCAAGGTCCGCATTCCCAGTTCGCGTGCCCTGCTACGTAGTTTCGGAGTGCTGAGGTTTTCGTTGATGAGGTGGCGGACTTCATCGTCCACCTCAAAGATTTCAAAGATGCCCTGACGTCCCCGGTAGCCCCCTTTCCTGCAACTGTCGCAACCGTTGGGCCCCATGATGGCGCTCTCCGCCAGTTGGGATTGATCGAGGCGCAGGAGGCGCATTTCCGACTCCGTCAGCTCACCCGGCCCCTTGCAATCCTTGCACAGAGATCGAACCAGTCGTTGTGCCATCACGGCCCGCACGGCCGAGGCTATGAGGAATCGCTGAACCCCGATATCCGCGAGTCGAGCCACTGCACTGGGAGCATCATTGGTGTGCAGGGTGGAAAAGACAAGGTGACCGGTGAGAGAAGCATTTATCGCAATGTTGGCAGTCTCAACATCCCGGATCTCACCCACCATGATGATGTTCGGCGCCTGACGCAGCATGGCCCGCAGGGCGGCCCCGAAGGTCATCCCAATGTCGGATTTCACCATGACCTGGTTGATCCCAGCCAATTGGTATTCGATGGGATCCTCCACCGTGATGATCTTCCGATCGGGCTTGTTGATGTAGTTGAGGCAGGCGTAGAGGGTGGTGGTCTTTCCGGATCCGGTGGGACCGGTCACGAGGATGATGCCGTCGGGAAGACCCATCAATTCGCGCATGATCTGCTCATCGTCCGTGAAAAACCCAAGCTCGGGCAGGCCGAGGAGGAGCGAGGACTTGTCAAGTATCCGCATCACGATGCTCTCTCCGTGGTTGCTCGGCACGGTCGAAACACGGAGGTCAACCTCCTTCCCCCCGATACGCATCTGAATACGCCCATCCTGGGGAATACGCTTCTCCGCGATGCTCATGGTTCCACTCATGACCTTCACTCGGGCCACAATGGCCGGGAGGAGTCGCTTGGGATGACTATCAATCTCCATCAGTCGACCATCCACCCGGAAACGAATACGCAGCGTGGTCTCCAGCGGCTCAACATGGATATCGGAAGCGCGCATCCGAAACGCTTCCAGCAACATGTTGGAAACCATCCGGATGATGGGAGCGTCATTTGCGTCGGCCACCTCCGTCTCACCTTCGGTGATGACTGTAAATGAGGTTCCACTGTCCTCTCCTTCTGACTCCACTCCATAATTATCGTGCAGAGCCTTGGTGATAGCCGAGGGCGTGGCGGCCACAAAATTCACCTCCCGCCCGACCACATGAGGGAGACTGTCGAGGGTCTCAAAATCCAGGGCATCAGCAACTGCCACCGTCATGTAGGTGCCATCATCCTGAAGTGGTACCGCTTGAAAGCGTTGCGCCACCTCCACATCCATGGCCTGAAAGACCTGCTCCGTGAAAGAATGCTGGTTGATGTCGATGTAGTCCGTGCCGGCACTCGCTGCGATGGTCTGCGCTACCTGTTCCTCGGAAACGTCGCCCACGGCCACGAGCAGATCAACGACACCCTGATTCGGGCTCACTCCTTCGCGTGCCTTTTCAATCTCCTCAGGGGTGATGACCCCACGCTCAACCAACAACTCGCTGAGATAACCTTGATTTGAATACACGATGGGCGATCGGTGGGTGGGGCCCCTTTTGTCCTGAAATACACAACGGGGCGGACAGAAAGATGGTCAAGGTGCTCCCCATTGGCAACCCCGGATTTGCCCGGCGGAGAAGCTTCATGGGCTTCCAAGCACCTTGGTCAGCAAGGACTCCTGCAGCTTGTCCATTTCCTCTCGTGCGGCCGGCGTGGTATCGTCGTAACCGGCCAGATGGAGGAGGCCATGGATCAGATAGAGCGCAATTTCACGCTCGAACGAGGCTCAAAGCTCCTCAGCCTGACGGGCGGCCGTTTCTACGCTGATCAGGACATCACCTTCCTCTCCATAGGGGAAAGTGATCACATCCGTGGGGTCCGGGTTGTCCATGAATTGTGTATGCACCCGCTGAATCTCAGGATCATCGATCAGCGAGACACTTACTAACCCGGGAAGCTTAACCCGTGCGAGGTATCGCTCCTCAAGCAGCCCAAGAGCGGCCTCCCCACATCTCTCAAGGGATGCGGCCAACTCTCCGGGAAGCTGGCGCCATGCCTGCCGATTGTGGACCTGAACCCTCCTCGCATCCGTACTCACTCCTCTGCTCCCTTCAGGAATCTCCGGCGGCCCTGCGACGGTGTTTCTCCAGTTCCTCAACCGAGACCACGTTCTTCACTCTGCCTCCGGCAGTGGGGGGCTCATCGCGATCATCGCTCGGCTGTTTCTCTCGCTTGGGATAATCAATCCGGCTGTGCATCATGCTGCGGAGGGTCTTGGCAAAGCTGTCCCGGCTCTTCCGGAGATCACTTGCCGTGAGTCCGCAGTTGTCCAGCTGTCCATCCTTGATCCGGTTGAACACGATCTCATCAACGAGGGTCCTTATTTTGCCAGGAGTTGGTTTGCGCAGACTTCGGGACGCACTTTCTACCGCATCGGCCAGGGAAATGATTCCACTCTCCCGGGTTTGGGGCGTCGGCCCCGGGTAGCGAAAATTCTTCGCGTTAACCTCGGGCACATCTTCGGGATTTTCGATGCCTTCCTGCACCTTTCCTTCCTCAACTCGCCGTTGCTCCTGGGCCTTGCGGTAAAAGAAGTAAACCAGGGAGTCTCCATGATGTTCACGAATCACGTCGATGATTCGAGGGTTAAGCTTGCTCTTGATTGCCATATCCAGGCCATCCTTGACGTGCGCAACGATCACGAGGGCACTCATGGTTGGAGTGAGCGAGTCGTGGGGATTGCTCTCTCCCTGGTTTTCGATGAAGTAGGCCGGTTTCTTGAGCTTGCCGATGTC
>JAAZXD010000028.1 GCA_014240355.1 Roseibacillus sp.
GGTTTCAGGAAGGATGTCCTTCTCAATTTCAACCGAGACTTCCCGGGCGGAAAATTCCTTCAGAATCATCCGAGCAACCTCGTCCGACAGGGTCTCGATAAGCTTCATTGGGCGCTCCCCGGCCAATTCTCCTATGCGGCGGGCGACCTTGTCATAGTCCACGGTGAGCTCCAGGCGATCGCAGAGACTGGCGAAATTTCGCTCTGGAACAATCTCAACGGTCAGGTGAAGAGTCTGCCTTTCCGCCCGCTCTTCCTCGGGAACTCCGATGAAGCAACTCACAGCCAGGCGCCGGATGACGATCGACTCCCCACAGGCACATCGTGCCTCCGGGAAACTTCCCTGAAGCAGGGCGTGCACCGACTTGATGCAGGAGAACAGGAAGTGAGGACCGGCCGCCGCCAGCTGCGAAGCAGGATCGTATCCGCTCAGCACTCCTATCGCCGTAACGCCTCCGTCATGGGCGGTCTCAATATCGTGTGCCATGTCCCCCACGTAAGCGGTCTTTGCCGAATCCAGTCCATGCTCGGCAATGATCTTCCCGATCACGGTGCGTTTGTCGATCACGCCGGAGTAAGTTTGCTCAAAGTGTCTATCAAATCCGAATTCCCGCAGCTGCTGGCTGAAATTATCCGTATTCATACTGGTGAGCACAAAGAGGCGGATGCGGTTTTCACTGCACCATTGGAGGAACTCAGCCGTGCCCGCCAGAGGAATGACGGGGTGCTCCGATGAATCGAAGGCCACGCGAAAGTGCTCTTCCAGTTCCTTGAGGGAAATGCCGGGAACATGTTCCGCATACCACTCCGAATAAGGCAACCGAAAGCTCTCCCGGAACTCCTCCCAGGTCATTGGCTGCCTGTCATATTGCGCAAGAACTGCATTAGTGGCCGCCAGGGTGGGCGCGGAGTCATCCACCAGAGTGCCGGACCAGTCGAGAATAAGGGCTCGGAACATGTCTTTCACAGAATTGGGGATGCGATCCGGAATTCAGGCTGCCATTGCCAAAGTCCCCGACCACCTGCTTCCGTCATCGGAATATCTGTCGTTTGAATATCCAATTCCGTAGTCAGCCAACAACCAATCGCACATCGCGAACCTTCCTGGAACCGAGCTGCTGTTTCAACCGTCGAAGGAGCTGGGTCCGGGTTTGCTCCAGGTGAAAACGCATGGATGGCTGCAGGACACGAAGGGTGAGGACTCCCTGGTAAAGCGATACCGGTTCCGTCTGCCTTGCCACAAATTCACCGGCTACCTCAAGCCAAGCGCTTCGGAGACGACTCTCCTCGATCCCCTCCGTGAGCCGAAGGTTCTTCAAAATCCCGCCGAGCAAATCCGCCGGCGTGCTCATGTTCCGATCAAGGTCAAGGGGCTCCCCCGCCCCGCGAAAATCCCGGAGCACCTGAGCTCGAATGGCGTCTCCTCGCGCGAGCCCACGACGGCGGGTAGTTCTCCCTAGCCGCCCTCGCCGTCTCCGATGGCCTCCACTGGACACCCCTCCATAGCCTCCCGGCACTGGTCCTCCTCTTCCTGGTTATCGGGCTGTTTATAGACGTAGGAGTATCCCTCGTCTTCTTCACGCTTGAAATTCTCCGGTGCCGTTTCGCGACAAAGATCGCAATCAATGCACTGAGTGTCGACGTAAAACTTGCCGTCTATGTTTTCCGGAACCTTGTCTTCGCGATCTGCCATTGGATTAAACGGATTCTGCCAAGCATCCAAGCACTGCTTGGATCAGCAGGCGAGGAGATGCAATCCTTTTCCCTTCCCATTTTGAGACCCCCGATTCGACGCTGGTCAAGTCCGGAGCAAACGGTTAGAGGTTTCCCTCTCCCGGATGGAACCCACCCCAGACAAGGATAAGACCGACCACCCTCAGCCTGACCCCAAAATGGGTGATCCGGGTCCGGGCGAGGAACAATTCGTGGCCGAAACGGGCGATTCTATGCCTGAGGGGCCCCTCGACGCGCCCCCCTCCCTTGAATCGACCCCAGAAGAGGCGGCTCCCTCTATTCTCCCCAAACACTCCCGCACCGATAGCCTCTGGCTCAGCGGACTGGGACTGGCCCTCGTAGGAGTCATGATCATCGCTCTCAGGATCTTCCTGAACGATATCAACACGAGCTCGACAGACGATGTCGATTTTCCCGTCAAGGGCGATAACGTCGTCATCAAGAATATCAGGACCTACTGGCGCGAAACCGACCGCGAAAAGGACATCACCGTGCAGCTCAATACCAAGTTCATCCCGGCTGCCGAAGTCATGCTTAAGTCCTCGGACGAGGGATCGCTACGCTTCTTCTTCGAAAACCCGGAAGGCGATCTCATAGGAGATCCGATTTCCCTGACATTCTCAGACGGGAATTTCCGTGGGACCGGGGAAAAAAAAGCGGACATTCACGCCACCGGGGGCTTTGAAGACCTCGGCGACTATAATGAATACCTGACCGAGAAAGTTCATTTCTGGCATCTGATCGTCTGGGAAGGATCCGGCTTGCAGCCTAAAAGATCTGACTTCAAGGAAATCATGCGCATGCGCGTATCACCAAGGCGTCGGTAACAGCCCCCCTATGTCCGAACCTCCATCCCCGCTCGTGCCCCGCGAAGGCTGGCACGTCATGCACCTCTTCTACCACATTGATCACGGCCAGTGGCAGATCCTGGATGACAACGAGAAGCGGGAAGCAAAAACCGCCTTCACTGAACTCGTTCAGGAGATTCGCACCACGCCCGACACCCAGCTCCTGACCTTCACGGTAGCCACTCCCAAGGCCGACCTCGGATTCATGTTGCTCACTCCGGACCTGCAGGTCGCCAACACCTTCGAAAAGCGACTGACCCTTTCGCTCGGGATCGACGTCCTTGCCCCAGTCTATTCCTATCTCTCGCAGACCGAGCGCTCCGAATACACCTCAACCAGGGAACAGTACGCCGAAGAGACCCTGAAGGCCGAGGAGGGGCTTGAAGAGGGCTCGGCGGAGTTTGAAACCAAACTCACGGAATTCGACGAGCGCATGAGCCACTACCTGGAACACCGGCTCCACCCCGTCCTTCCGGACTGGCCCGCCATCTGTTTCTACCCCATGTCCAAACGCCGGCAAGGGGATGACAACTGGTACGCCCTGGATTTTGAAGCACGCCGCAATCTGATGAAGGGGCACGCCACTACTGGCCGCAAATACTCCGGACGTATTCTCCAGTTGATTACCGGGTCCACCGGTCTTGATGATGCCGAGTGGGGTGTCACCCTGCTGGCCAAGGACACCATCGACATCAAGGCCATTGTCTACGAGATGCGCTTTGATCCTGTCTCCGTCCGCTATGGCGAGTTCGGCGATTTCTATATCGGAATGCAAATGCCTCTTGACGAAATCTTCAGGCGGCTGTGCCTGTAGGTAGCGGAAAGGAGCCCTGCAGAGGCCCGCAGGAGAGGGCTTGAAGTCCTGATCACCTTCCTCCTTGTTCTGGATTACCGAATCCAGCCAGCGATTCGAAATACCACTCCCACAAGCTCCATCCTCCGAAGATCCAGGCCGCGCCACCCAGGGCCAGGAAGGGCCCGAAGGGTAACTGCCGTCCAAAACCAATACGAGCCGGGATGGCCCACAGGATGGCAAAGATGCAGGCTGCAAAAAGCGCGAAAACAACACCGTGCCAGCCGATGAAGGCACCTATCAGTCCAAGGAGGGGCGGATCTCCGTCGCCCATCGCTTCACGGGGGACCATCACCCGGGTGGCCTTGCCTTCCAGAGATTTTATCTCCGCAATGGAATATTCCTCGCCCTCCATCTGGACCATCTCGCGGCTGATGACGATCCGGGTGGCTCTGGTTCGTTCACCATCCTTCAGGATGCCGTGCCCCTCGATCTCAAGACGATCGTAATCGCGGAAAAAGAGGTCGCCCCAGGCATACGTGTCCTCCTCAAACTCTCCCTCCATATCTTCCCTGGGCATCTTGAGAACGAAACACAGTTGCTCTTCCTCGGATTCGGGCTCACGCAGGTACCATTCGTGCGCCTGGGAGAACTCGAACCGCTTGATCCCCATGAGTTTTTTCCCGAGATAGACTACAAGGGCCAGCCCCCCCCATCCAAGAGCCATTCCATACAGCCCCTGCACCCCTCCCTGCCACCAGTGCATCAACTGCGGTTCACCATCCAGCGCCACGAGGGCGGGATCGAGACAGGCCCCCAGCAACCCAGCAACCATCCCCCACCAGCAGAAATCGACCGGCACCACCATGAGATCGGCATCTATCCAGGCAATGCAGATTAGGAGCACTGAGAGAACTCCCAGCAGGATTGCCGCAACAGGTGAAATCGGCGCACGACTGGTAACAAAGATGTACCACCCGATGAGGAAAAGCACCGCGGTCAGAATTTCAACGAAAACGTAGCGAAAGGCGATGGGCGCCCTGCACTCGGCACACTTCCCACGCTGCAGGATCCACGTCACGATCGGGATATTGCGGAACCAGGGAATGTCCCTTCTGCAGATCGGGCAAAACGACCGCGCGGGCTCCGTGACCGAGAGCCCTTCGCGCGGCCAGCGGTAAATCACCACATTGAGATAGGATCCTATGCAGGCTCCCATCACGAACATGCAGTAGCACCAGATCGGGAGCCTCAGGATGTCCTCCATCTGCCATACAGTATGCCCTTTCCTTCGGATTTCGAAAATAACATTTGTGCCCGCGCCAGGTTATGCTTTGGAAACTCCATGCAACCGCTCCGCCAAACCGCCGAGTCTGTCGCGCGCCGTCTCACCGGTGCGGGGCATCAGGCGTTGTTCGCCGGGGGCTGCGTTCGGGACGCCCTGCTCGGCAGGGAACCCGATGACTACGACATTGCAACCTCGGCACGACCAGAAGAAATCCTTCATCTCTTTCCCGGAAGCGATGAGGTGGGTGCTCATTTCGGTGTGATCATCGTTCGCGAAAACGGATATCAGTTTCAGATCGCGACCTTCCGCTCGGACGGCACTTATCTTGATGGACGCCATCCTGACAGCGTGACCTTTACCAATGCCGAGGAGGACGCTGGCCGCCGCGACTTCACCATCAATGGACTCTTCGAGGATCCCATGAGCGGGGAGATTCTCGACTACGTCGGAGGGCGGAAGGATCTCGAGGCCGGCGTCTTGCGAACAATAGGAATACCCCGCGCACGATTCGAGGAAGACTCCCTCCGTCTCCTGCGGGCTCTGAGGTTCGTCCTCTACACCGGTTTCAAAATCGATCCCGCCACCTGGGAGGCGCTGCGCGCAGACGCTTCACTGCTGCAACGGGTGAGCCCCGAACGCATCAGGGATGAGTTTGACAAGATCATCACGCATTCCTCGCGACGGCTTGGGGTGGAACTCCTGGTCGAAAGCGGACTCATGGAGTTCATCGTTCCGGAGTTCCTGGCCCTGAAGGGATGCGAACAACCACCTCAGTTCCATCCGGAAGGAGACGTCTATGTCCACACCCTGATCATGCTCGACCTCCTCGGAGAGAGCTCTTCCCTGGAGCTGGCGCTATCCGTCATGCTGCATGACATTGCCAAACCCCCCACCTTTACAGTCGATGAAACCGGGCGGATCCGGAACAGTGGACATGACCGCCTTGGCGCGCACATGGCCGAGGAGATCCTGCGGCGTCTCCGCTACTCAAACCAGATCATCGATGACGTATCTTCCATGGTGGCCAACCACATGAACTTCATGAACGTCCAGCGCATGCGCACCGCAAAGCTCAAACGCTTCATGGCGCGCACCACCTACGAAAATGAACTGGAACTGCACCGCGTGGACTGTAGCAGCAGCCATGGCATGCTGGACAACATTGAATTTCTGCAGACCAAGGCGGATGAGTTCGCCAGCGAACCCCTTATTCCCCCTCCCCTCGTGAGCGGACACGACCTGATCAGCCTCGGCTTCAACCCGGGTCCTCTCTTCAGCGAGATCCTCGAATTCGTACAGATCGAGCAACTTGAAGGCCGCCTCCACGAGCGGGACACAGCCCTTGCCGCCATCCGTGAGAAATTTGTTTCGGACTAGACCGGAGCCATCCACATTGGTCACGCAATTTCGAAGAAATTCACACAGTCCCCCAGGACCTGCTCCACACGCATTTGCTCCCGAACTCCATGATTATCCCCACCGAGCACGACGACACCACGAACGCGCGCATCCTTTCCGTATCCGAAGACCTGGTGGAAGGATTTCAGGAGCGACCCTTTCACGTTATTTCTCATCAATCCGGCGTTCCCCTCGAAACAGTTCTGTAGCGCATCCGTGCCATGCTGGAGGCCGGGGTTATCAGGCGCGTGCGTCAAACCCTGCTGGCCACCAAACTGGCTCACGGTGCCCTCGTGGCATGGAAAGTGGCGCCTGAGAGACTGAATGATGCCTTCGACTTCATGTCCCAGAAGGATCCTTTCTCCGGACACGTGGTCATTCGCTCCACCGACGAAGAGGTTTCGGGTTCCGCATACCGTCTCTGGACCACTCTCAAGGTCCCCCAGGGACAATCCCTGCAGGAGCACGGTGAAGTTCTGCAACGCCTTGTCGGAGCGGACAAGTTCCTCCTCATGCCCGCCGCAGGCCTCTTCGCCCTTGGAGTCGGTCATGTGCGCCGCAGGGGACTGGAACCCGGCGCGCGGATCGACAAAGCAGCCCAGATGATGACCACCACTACCGTGGAACTGAACGAGGAAGAATGGCGGATCCTCATGGTCATGAAGGAAGAGCTGGAACCGGACGAGATCATAGAAAATCCGTGGGATCGGCGCGCCGAAGTGGCGGGGGTTTCTCTTGGCCGGTTCATTGAGGTGGCTCGCATTCTCAATTCCAGGAAAGTGGTCGGACGCTTTTCGACCTTTCTGGAACACGCCAAGCCATCCAGAACAGGCAAACGCGTGACACGCTTTAATGGTCTCTTTCACTGGGCTGTCCCCCCGGGACGGGAAGTTGAGGCCGGCGGCGAGGTGGGCCGCCACCACTGCATGACACATGCCTACTGGCGGGAGGGTGGACCCGAATTCGGAAATGTGAACATCATGGGAGTGGTCCATGGTTCCGAGAAAAATACTGTTCTGGCGCATAAGGCCTCCATCGATCGCCACCTCCAGGAGGTCGGAATTCCGGTATCCTACACCAATGTCTTCTGGGGTGGTCGAAGCGAGATCAAGCCCTCGGAGATCTCCCCGCAGGTCTACCAGGACTGGCATGAGGAGCACCGCAAAAGGTAAAGCGCTTCGTTGACGTCTCTGACGAATTCGTCACATTTAAGGAAAGGTGCCACTTCCTGGAAAGGGTAACGGAGACCTGACCATGCATAAGATCCTGATTGTCGAGGACGAACCGGATATAGCGGAACTTATCGCATTCAACCTGGATCGGGCCGGGTACGCCACTGTCATCGCCCACGATGGCATCTCCGGCCTGGACCTGGCATTGGCGGAAGGACCGGACCTGATCCTCCTGGACCTCATGCTGCCCGGCAAGGACGGGTTCTCCGTCTTCAAGGATATTCGGCGGGACTCCCGTACCAACAGAACTCCGGTCATCATGTTGACCGCCCGTGCTCAGACCGAGGACCGTATCCAGGGCCTTGAGGCAGGGGCTGACGACTACCTCACAAAACCCTTCAGTCCCAAGGAATTGATTCTACGCGTACAATCCGTTCTGCGACGATCGGAAGCGGTCCCCGGATCAGCCCGCTTTGAATATGGCCCCCTGCTTTTCGAGAAGAACACCTTGAAGTTCTTTCTATCCAATGAGGAGCTCGATCTCACCGCTACCGAGTTCAAATTGCTTCTGTACCTGAGCGAGCGCGCAGGCACCCCCCAGAGTCGTCACGACCTGCTCCGCCATGTGTGGGGATACAGTGATGCCGTGAACAGCCGGACCCTGGACACCCATATGAAGAGGCTGCGGAGAAAGCTGGGCGATCAGGCGGGAATGGTGGAAACCATGCGGGGGGTGGGGTATCGTCTCCGCGAACTAACCTGATGCTCCCTCTCTCTCTCGGTATTATCTGTGCCTTCATGGCGGTCCTCCTCGTCATCACCACCATGCGACTCTCTCGCGAGCGCCGACAGGCTGCAGAGGAAAAAGAACGCCTTGAGCAAGAGCACGAAAATGCCCTCGTCTTGCGAGAGAGCCAGAGCCGCAGACTACTCAATGCGCTGAATGACCCGTTCTTCCTGCTCGATCCAAAAGGAATCATCCGCCACGCCAACTCCCCCGCTGAAGAACTTTTCCCCGGAGGCAGCATAGTGGATCGGCATCTCGATGAAGTCTTCCTTGAAGAACGACTGGCGGAACCCATCCGTGAAGCAGTGACCGGACACCGGGCGGTCACGACGCAGGTCATTCTCTCCCAGCAATCCGCCACTCTGGGCAGCCACGAGCAGGCCGGAGAAACCGCCTGGCTCGTAGATGCCGGACCCGTCGAACCGGACGATCCCGACAGTCCCCTCCGGGTCACGATCCGCAACACCACTGCCGAGCACCACACCGACCAGGTCCGCAAGGACTTTGTCGCCAACGCCTCTCACGAACTGCGCACCCCTCTGGCCATCATTAACGGATACCTTGAGAACCTCATTGAGGGAAACCTTCTTGATGACCGCGACACCGCGCTGCGCTTTCTCAAGATCATGGGAAAACACGGACGGCGGATTGCCCGCATTGTGGAAGACATGCTGATTATTTCGCGCCTTGAATCTGGTGAGGCAAGCACTCTGAAGCTCAAGCCCTTCCGCCTGGAGCGATGCGTGCAGGATGTCGTGGAACGTCTGGAATCGGTGATTACCGAACAGGGGTGCACGGTAGAACTCAGGATGGGAAATCCGAAACTCCGTCTACAGGGCGACCGCTTTTACTGGACCCAGATTCTCTTCAATCTCGTGGATAATGCACTCAAGCAGAATCCCGATAGTCCCCTCACCGTAGAGGTTGGCTGGAAAGAAACCGGAGACGGGCTGGCAATCTGGGTGAGCGACAATGGAGTAGGCATTCCCTCTGCAGACCTGCCCTTCATTTTCCGGCGATTCTATCGCGTGGAAAAGCATCACTCCCAGGTAGAGATCAAGGGAACAGGACTGGGACTCTCCATCGTCCGTCGGGCGGTGGAGGCTCACGGGGGAGACATCGAGGTGACCTCTACCCCTGGTGAAGATACCCGCTTTGAAATAACTCTCCCGCTACAGACCATCCACCGGAAAAAACAGAACAAGCACCCCCCCGAGACTGCCACCACCGTTGTTTCTCAACCTGAGCAAGGAAGCTCGGCAGGCTGAGTCAAAACACCACGGTCCCGGGCAATTGAATCGGAGAAGCTCTGAGGTCACGCCAGGGCGCATCTACAGATTCCACCCGCCATAACGGAATCAGGCCGATCCCCAACGACGCGCCACCGGGAAAATCGATATCTTCGCGCGGTCACGGGATCCTTCCCCATCCTGCTAGCCGCTCACCTCTGCCTCGTCCGGTTCAGGCTTGGAAGGCTTGACCTCCAGGGAAAGTTCCTTGGAGCCCTTCTCATGGCTTACGGTTACCAAGTCACCTGCCTTGAATTCCGCCCGAAGAAGAGCCTCCGCCAGAGGATCCTCAAGATGGCGCTCTACCGCACGACGCATGGGACGGGCTCCGAAGTTCGGATCGTATCCTTCCGTAATGAGGAAATCGCGGGCCGAGGCCTCCAGTTCCAGTTCGATCTCCTTTTCCCTGAGGCGCACCAGAAACTTGTCGATTTCGAGATTCACGATGGAGGAGAGGCTGTCCTTCTCAAGCATCTTGAAGACCACCAGGTCGTCGAGGCGATTCAGGAACTCCGGCTTATACTCCTTCTTGGCCTCTTCCATGATCTTTTCCTTCATGCCCTCAAAATCGGCTTGGCCCTCACTCATCGCTCCAAATCCAAGCGAGGTCTGGCGCTTGATGCTCTGCGCCCCCACATTGGAGGTCATGATGATGATGGTGTTACGGAAATCGATCTTGCGGCCGAAGCTATCCGTGATCATGCCTTCTTCCAGAATCTGGAGAAGCAGGTTCATGACATCCGGGTGCGCCTTCTCTATCTCATCAAAAAGCACCACTGAATAGGGACGACGGCGCACCGACTCGGAGAGTTGTCCCCCCTCTTCGTATCCGACATAACCGGGGGGCGACCCTATCAACCGGCTGGAGGTGAATTTTTCCATGTATTCAGACATGTCGATCTGAATGAGCGCCTCCGGGTCGCCGAACATGAATTCGGCGAGGTTACGGGCCAGATAGGTCTTGCCGACCCCGGTAGGCCCCAGGAAGAGAAAGCTTCCGATTGGGCGACGCGGATCCTTGAGGTCCGCCCGCGAACGCCGGAGAGCCTTCGAAATGGTAACCACCGCCGCATCCTGGCCCACCACGTGATGCTTCAGTTCTTCCTCCATGCGGAGGAGTTTCTCAGTCTCCTTCTCCTCCATGCGCTGGAGTGGCACGCCGGTCCACTTGGCGATCACCGTCATGATGTCGTCTTCGTCGACGTCCACCACCTTCTCCTCGCTCTCGGATTTCCAGGAACCGATGAGATCCTCCAACTCCTTCTTGGCCTGCTTTTCGGTGTCTCGCAGCGAAGCCGCCTTCTCAAAGTCCTGCGAGTTAATCGCGGCCACCTTCTCCTTGTTGATCTTCTCGATATTTCCCTCCAGTCCCTTGAGCTCAGGGGGACGGGTCAGCGTCGCAATCCGGGCGCGCGCGCCGGACTCATCAAGCACATCAATGGCCTTGTCCGGCAGGAAGCGACCAGTCAGGTATCGTGAGGTCAGGCGCACGGATGACTCGACCGCTTCGGGCGAATACCGCACCTTGTGATGCTGCTCATACCTGTCCTGTAATCCCTGCAGAATGGCGATCGCATCCTCAACGGAAGGCTCCTCCACCTTGACCTGCTGAAACCGGCGTTCCAGGGCGGCATCCTTCTCAATATACTTACGGTATTCGTTGAGGGTGGTCGCTCCGACACACTGCAACTCCCCGCGGCTCAGAGCCGGCTTGATGATATTTGAGGCGTCCATTGCCCCCTCTGCCGATCCAGCGCCCACGATGGTGTGCAACTCGTCGATGAACAGAATGACATTCTTTACCTTGCGGATCTCGTCCATGACGGCCTTGATTCGCTCCTCGAACTGCCCACGATATTTCGTCCCCGCCACCATCAGGGCAAGATCCAGGGTTACCACACGTTTCTCCCGCAGGATCTCCGGTACATTGCCCGCTCCGATCTCCTGGGCCAGGCCTTCCACTATGGCGGTCTTGCCGACACCCGCTTCGCCCACCATCACAGGATTATTCTTGGTCCGGCGACACAGGATCTGGATCACGCGCTCGATTTCAGTCTCGCGACCGATCACGGGGTCGAGTTCTCCGTCCCGGGCAATTTTTGTAAGGTCCCGCCCGAAAGCCCGCAGGGCAGGCGTCTTGGCCTTGCCTTCACCGCCCCCCTCCATCAGTTCTTCGTCATCCTCAAAACCTTCGAATTCATCATCAGATTCCTCCGGGGAAAAGTTAGGATCGATCTCCGCCAAAATCTCGTTACGCGTACGCTGAATATCGACGCCAAGGGTCTGAAGCACGCGAGCCGCAACCCCCTCCCCTTCGCGAAGTAAGCCTAACAGGATGTGCTCAGTTCCGACGTAGGAATGGTTAAGCGCCTTCGCTTCCTTGTTAGCAAGCGCAAGCACTTTCTTCACCCGGGGGGTGTAGGGAATATTACCGGAGACCTTCTGATCCGGTCCGGTTCCAACCTGCTTCTCTACCTCCATGCGCACCGACTCCAGATCAAGTCCCATGCGCTCCAGCACACTCACAGCCACCCCCTGGCCCAGTTTGATCAGTCCAAGCAGCAGATGCTCAGTACCAACATAGTTGTGGTTGAACCGGTCTGCTTCCTTTCGGGCGAGCGCCAGAACCTGTTGCGCCCTCGGGGTGAAATTATTCATAAATCAACAATGGTATCAGGAGGGTCTTCCCGGTCTTCGTCCTCTTGTCTCTCACTCATAACAGGCGGATCGAGCGATTGCAACCGGGTCCGGATGATTTCAGCCCGAATCGCATCCCGCTGTTCAGGAGTCAATTTTTTTCCCGAATGTAGCTGCAGGTGGGCCGGCTGAATCTCCATCAGCAATGAATCGCAGGTTCCTCCCGTCTCAGGCGGGAAAAATTCCAACTCGGCGCCCAGACGCAGCAGGGACAGCAGATTGAGAGCTTCCTTAGAGGCGATGATATGCGCGTGTCGAAGAGTTCCATAAGCCCGTCCAACCCGATCAAATACCATGTCGGCGTCATCTTCGAAAAGTTTCAACCGGGCGTTGCGCTCGTGGGAGACCACTTGCTCAATCACACGCTCAAGACGCCGAATAATCGTCTCTTCACTCTCCCCGAGAGTGGACTGGTTTGAGACCTGAAAGAGGTTCCCGAGAGACTCCGTGCCCTCCCCGAAAAAACCGCGTACAGCCAGTTGCAGCTTCCCCACCGCCTGCAGCACCTGAGCGATCTGATCGCTTAACACCAACCCGGGAAGATGCAACATCGCAGAAGCCCGCATGCCGGTTCCCAAGTTGGTGGGGCAGGCACTCAGATAGCCCAACTCATGATCAAAGGCGAACTCGAGGCTGCTCTCAAGCTGGGTGCCAATCGAAGATACAAGTTCATAGGCCTCGCTCAGGGCCAGTCCTGGTCGGATAGCCTGCATGCGAAGGTGATCTTCCTCATTGATCATCAGGCACAGAGCCTGCTTGCGGTTGACGATGGCCGCACTTCCCTCACCCCTCGCGGCCTGCTCACGACTGATCAGATGCCGCTCGACGAGGACCTGCTTCTGGAGAGAGGTCAGACTGTCCAGTTCCTGTGAGAACCCATTTTTCATCTCCGGGAGTGCTTCCACCTCGGGCTTCACCCGCTCCAGCAAGCCCACCCGGCGCTCCTTGGTGGACCACCCCGGAAACGGTTCGCGGTGGAGGTTACGCGCAAGGCGCACCCGACTGGTCAGAACCACGCCAGTCCCCTTTGCCGCACCCGTCATCCAGTCGGCCGGATGCTTTAACAGAGTGGAGAACCGCATCATGGCTGCGTCACTACACTATTCTCGACCTCGTGGATTTCATCCCGCAGCCCAGCAGCCTCTTCGTAATTCTCGGCAGCAATGGCCTGCTCCAGCCGTCCACGCAACTGGTCAAGTCTTTGTTGGCGCGCATGAGCCTCCACAAGACCCTCGGGAACCCGACCCACATGCACCGTCCCCTTGTGCATCCCCTTGAGACGGCGCCCGACTTCGTCGGCAAAAGTCTTGTAACATTCACTGCACCCCAAACGGCCTACCTGCTGGAACTTGTTGAAGGTAAAACCACAGATCGGACACGGCACTCCGTCGTCCGAAATTGTGATGATGTCTCCAGGATCCGTAGCAGTTTCTCCTCCCAGCACCGAATCCGCCAGAGAGAAGCCGGCGGGATCAGTCACCCCCTTCTCCTCAGCGCACTCTTCACAAAGGCACATCTTCTTCATCTCTCCTTCAATCAGCTGAGTGAGGAAGACAGTCGCCTTTTTCTCGCAAAAGTCACACTGCATGCGGAGGAACTCTAATGCAGCTCCCCCCAAATTCGAAATAAAAAGCAAGATTTACTCCCCGCCGATGGGGGTGCCGGAATTGCGAACAAGAGTCCGGTAAGCCTCTATAAAACGAGCTGTGAGCGGCCCCGGCCCCCCTTCCCCAATAGGACGATGATCCAGTTCAACCGCTGGAATTACTTCCGCCGCGGTCCCGGTCAGAAAGCACTCGTGCGCCGTCATTATGTCGAACCGGGTCATGGTTCTTTCCCGGATGGTGACCTCCAATTGCTCCGCGAGCTCAAAAATAACCCCTCTGGTAATGCCGTCCAATCCCCCGTCAGAGACTGGTGGTGTGTAGACTACGCCGTTCTTCACAATGAAGATGTTATCCCCGGTGCACTCTGCCACATAACCCTGCTCGTTCAGCATGAGGCCCTCCCGGCCGCCTGCCCTAGTAGCCTCCACCTTGGCCATCACGTTATTGAGATAGTTCAGTGACTTTACCTGGGGACTTAAAGAGGTGTGGCTGGGACGCCGGGTGACGCAGGTAACCACCTTCAACCCCACATCGTAGTCCGATTGTGGATAAAGTTGAATGTCTGCCGCAATAATGATCAAGGAAGGGCGCTTACAGCTCTCCGGGCTGAGACCCAGGGTCCCCACGCCCCGGGTGACAAGAAGGCGCACGTAACCGTTCTCGAGGTTATTGGCACGAATGGTTTCGAGAATATGCTCGATGATTTCTGCCCGGGACCAGGGAAGTTCCAGCAGGATGGCCCTGGAGGAGGCAAAAAGCCGATCAACGTGCTCAGGCAGACGAAAAACCCGTCCACTGTAGAACCGGATTCCCTCAAAGACCCCGTCACCATACAGCAATCCATGGTCGAAAACCGGGACCCTCGCCTCCGCTTCGTCCACCAGGGATCCATCATACCAGATTTTGAGCGCCATGAATTTCGGGCCGCGACTTTGGATGCTCCGCGCCGGATTGCAATCAATACTCGACGGTGGTTCTACCCCCCCGCATCCATCTCCTCCGCGATCATTTGCCCGTCCAGGATCTCCAGGGTGCGATCCCCCAGCCTGGCGAGACTACGGTCGTGGGTCACCACCACCAGGGTGGTCTTCAGGTTCCCGGCGAAATCAAGGAGCAACTCCATCACCTCGCCTCCGTTGCGAGAATCCAGATTCCCGGTGGGTTCGTCCGCGAAGACCATGGCCGGATCGTTTACCAGTGCCCTCGCGATGGCAACCCGCTGCTGTTCACCGCCACTCAGTTCCGCCGGCAGATGATGACTGCGTTCCTCCAGTCCCACCTCTGCAAGCAGTTCAATGGCGCGCCTGCGGACATTCCGCGACCGGATCATTCCCGGAATCAT
>JAAZXD010000290.1 GCA_014240355.1 Roseibacillus sp.
CCAGAGAAAGTCCCGGGCGAGTTCTGCCTGAGTAGGCTTTTTGAAGGATTTCACGTTGATCCCCTGAGGATCGACCCGTGAAAAGACATGTTTGACGCAGCCATCCTTCCCCCCCGTGTCCATGGCCTGGATCACCACGAGCACCCGGCGTTTGTCTTCCGCGTAGAGAACCTTCTGAAGCGACTGCAACTGTTCGCGTAATTGATCGAAATATGGCAGGTGGTCTTCCTTCCCTCCTTCCAGGAAAAGGGCCTTCTCATCCTGATCGATGTTGTCGAGAGAAAGTTTCCCTCCCTCGGGGATCAAATACCGTTCAAGCGCTCCACGGGCTGGCATGGTTCGAAAAGTGTGGAAGTTCGTGCGTATGCTGGCAAGCCCACAGGTCGACCGGTGCACATCGTTTGCCGACCACGATGAAATTATCGCAATTCCCTGAGAATCAGCTGAAACTTTCCTCCCCCTCAAACTTCCCGGGGCAACCGCTTCCCGTTCTCCTTGTCCGGCCCCGTGGGCCTCTGTAAAATCACTCCTCCGCCCACTGACCGTTCGCCCCTCCCCCAATGGAATCCGCTCCCACTTCCGGTCCCGAACTCCAGGCCACTATTCACATAGGGGCCAGTGCGATCTCCATGCTACTGAGTCATCCTGGCAACGAGGAGGGGATTCCTGGAGAGCAGATCGAATTCCTTGAGAAGCCGCTTCCCCTCGCCCGGGATATTTTTCGCCACGGCCGCATCAAGCGGTCCACCACCGAGCACGCGGTTGAAATCCTCCATGGTTTTGAAGAAGCGCTCCGCGAGACCGGAGCCGACCTTCGCCAGGTAACCCGCGCAGTCGTAAGCAATATTCTGGCCGAGGCCGAGAATAGAGAAACCTTTCTCAATCGACTCAAGATCGCCTGTAATCTCGGCCTTGAAATCCTCGACGACGGGGAGATGACCCGCCTCATCTACCTGAAAACTCAGAGACGGGTCCGCGACACCCCCAGCATGCAGAAGCGGAATACGCTGGTCGTCCATGTAGGCCCCGGCAACACCCGTGTTCTTCTCTTCCGCCAGGGCAACATCGATCGCTACACCAGTTATCGAATGGGTGCTCACCGTACCGCGGAGGCCGTAGAAGCCTCCCATTCCGACGGGGGCGCTCTCATACGGGTCATCCGCGAGCAGATCTCAGGACAAGTCAGCCAGATTTTCTACGATTATGAAAACGAGGGCGTTGAGAACCTGGTGGTCATCGGCTTCCAGATCCAGTATCTCGTCCCCTTCCTCTCCAAGGATCATGCCACGAAGATCACCCTCAAGTCCCTCCAGACCTTCGTCAGGGAATTGGCCGAGATTTCCGAAGAGGAATGCGTCCACCGTTACCAGTTCGATTACCATGCTGTTGATGCGGTCGTGCCCGCGCTTCTTGCAAATCTTGCCATCGCCGAGATCTTCGGACTGAAGTCTCTGCGAATTCCTGACAGCGATTTCGAACGCGGACTTCTGACGGACCTTCCGCGCATCCCGACTCTGACCACCGGCTTTCATGACGAGGTTATCCGCGCGGCACGAATCATCGGCGAAAGGTACAAGGTGGATATCAATCACGCCGACCAGGTCGCCAGACTGAGCGGCCAACTCTTCGAGCAAACCGCGACCCTGCATAACCTTGAGAAGCGTGACGCCCTGCTTCTGGAGATCGCGGCGCTCCTTCATGAGTGCGGCGGATATGTGAGCCCGCACTCCCACCACAAGCACTCCCAGTATCTCATTCAGAACAGCGAAATCTTCGGGCTTTCCGGAACCGACGTGATGACGATTTCCCTGGTTGCAAGATATCATCGCCGTTCCGGACCTCGACTGCGCCATGCCGACTACCGGAATCTGTCTGCCGACGACCGGATCAGGGTCTCCAAGCTCGCAGCACTTCTACGGGTGGCCGATGCCCTGGAACGAGCGCACACTCAGCGAATCCGGGATTTCTCGGTCGAGATATCCAGACACAAGATCCAGCTCAACCTCGAAGGGGTAAGCGATGCTGCCGTTGAACGGCTCGCCATGCAGAGCAAGGGAGATCTCTTCCACGATGTCTTCGGCCTCGAAGTCGTCATTGCGGAAGCCTCCTAGAGAGATCATCATCCGTCCCGCCGGGATTGAAGGCGGCCTTCCAACCCTTCGTCTTCAGTCGCCAGATCTTCCTTCCGATATGCCTTTCATCAATCGCGAACTGTCCTGGCTTGAGTTCAACCAGCGTGTGCTGGAGCAGTCCAGGCAAAGCAGGACCCCTCTTCTTGAGCGCGTCAAGTTCCTCGCCATTGCGGATTCCAACCTTGACGAATTCTTCCAGGTGCGGGTGGGCGGACTGGTGATGCTCCAGAGCTCCGGGAGCCGCGTTCCCGACATCGCAGGCCTTACGCCATCCCAGCAAATCGCATTGATCCGTAAACGAGTGACCGCCTTTGCCGAGATTCAGTACGATCTACTCAATAACGCGCTCATGCCCGCCTTGGCTGAAGCCGGCATCAGGATTCTCAAACTCAACGAGCTTTCCCAGGGACAGGATCTTCAGGTCGACAGTTTCTTCTCGGAGATGATCTATCCCCTCCTTACTCCTCTCGCCATCGACGAGGAAGATCCGCCACCCTCCATCCAGAACCTGCGCCTTTTCATTGCATGCCGTATCGATAACCCGGAGCAGCAGGAGGGGCGATACGCCTTTGTCCCCCTGCCGGAAAACCTGCCCCGCTTCATTTCCGTGCAGTCCAGCAAAGGCAGCAGCTTCGTCGCCATTGAGGACATTGTGCAGCGCCAGCTCGGGGAGCTTTTCCCCGGAGAGACGGTGGGAGCCAGCGCCCTTTTCCGGATCACCCGCAACAGCGACATCGCGGTTCAGGAGGAGGACGCCATCGACCTGGCCGGAGAGATGGCGGAGGTTCTTGCTGCCCGTCGCATCGGCACGACCATCCGGGTCCAGATCGCCAAGGGCACCCCCCGCGATCTCCTGCGACTGGTCCAGGAAGTGACCCGTTCCGGACCCGCCGAACTTTACCGCATGGGAGGCCTGCTCCAACTCGCCGACCTGATGCAGATCAGCCAACTCAGCGACCATCAAGAACTCAGCAACCCTCCCTGGCCTCCCCTGCCTTCGCCACTGATCGACTACAATACGCCCATCTTTGAGGTGATCAGTGCCAGGGACGTCCTTCTTTTCCATCCTTACGAATCGTTCGATCCGGTCATTCGCATGCTGGAGGAGGCGGCCCAGGATCCTGATGTTCTTGCCATCAAGCAGGTTCTTTACCGCACCGCCAGTGATTCGCGCATCATTTCGGCATTAATCCGGGCCGCTGAAAACGGAAAGCAGGTCACCGTCCTCGTCGAACTGAAGGCCCGCTTTGATGAAGCCCGGAACCTGCAACGCGCCGAGATGCTGCAACGGGCCGGGGTTCAGATTGTCTACGGGGTGAAGGATCTCAAGACCCACGCCAAGGTCACTCTTATCGCACGCAACGAGGACGGACGACTCAAGCGCTATGTTCATCTTGGCACCGGCAACTACAACGAGACTACCGCGCAACTCTACACCGACGTCTCCTACCTCACCTGTCGCCCCCAACTGGTCGCGGATGCATCTCACTTCTTCAACGCGGTGACCGGGCGCTCCAAACTCATGCGCCTGCAGAAGATCTGCGCTGCTCCGGTGCACTTGAAGAACCGCATCATTGAACTCATCGAGGCCGAGGCTGATCGGGCGCGACACGGAGAACCGGCCCTCATCATGGCCAAGTGCAACTCTCTCCAGGATCCCGATGTGATCAAAACCCTTTACCGGGCTTCCCGGGCCGGAGTGAAGATCAAGCTGAACATCAGAGGCATCTGCTGTCTGAAGACCGAAAGCAAGCGTTACTCAAAGAACATCGAAGTGCGTTCAATCGTAGACCGTTATCTCGAGCACGCCCGGATCTTCTACTTCCACCACGGAGGCGATCCCGAAGTCTACTTCTCTTCGGCGGACTGGATGACGCGCAATCTGGAAAAGCGGGTGGAATTACTTGTCCCGGTGGAAGACCCTCCCAGCAAGAAGCGACTCATCCGGATCCTGGAGGCAGCGTTTCGTGACAATACCAACGCCTTCCGAATCCTGAAAGACGGGAGCAGTATTCCTGTCGCACCCGCCAAGGGTGAAAAGAGGTTCCGGTTCCAGGAACACCTCTACAAGACCGCGAGCAAGGCCGCCAAGATCCGGCAGAAGATCGCCCCGGTCTTCTCACAGTATTTGGGGGGCGGCGTTGGGTAACGCAGACAGGCCCAAAATAACGCAAAGGCGCCGTTTGTATCGAACAGGCGACCCGCCCCTTGCCGAA
>JAAZXD010000291.1 GCA_014240355.1 Roseibacillus sp.
CCGCCCATGAACACGACATGATGCCAGGTCCCATCAAAGGCGGTGCCGGGGGAGTAGGCGTGTCCGAACGCCGAGCCATTGCGGATGTAGATATCAACCGTGCCGTTGGCGCCGCTGCTGTGGGTTCCGACATTGAAAAGCGGATTGTTGTTGGTGGTCATTCCCTCCGAGAAGATCCGGTCATCCCGGTTGACGGTTCCGTCGCCATTGACCCACATGGAGACGGAGAAGGAGGGAAGGGTGGTCAGCGCCAGCCCGCCGGATTGGTCGGCATTCTGGATGTTGCCGTAATGGCCTGCGGTCCCGGGAAAGGAGACCGACTGTCCCCCACCGATGGAGGCCGGCACGGAATTCGAGTAGCCCGTGTTGCCTCCAACCAGCGTTCCGTGGTTGCCATTGCCGGAGGCATCCTGGAAGTCGCCGTCGAGCGGATAGTAGGCGACGAGGCTGGCCTGAGAGGGAAGGAGTACTGCCCCCGAGAGGAGGGCAGAGAGGAGGAGGGTTCTTGGGGTCATCAGCTTCAGTTGCGATTAGTTCCCAATAAAATTGGATTACTCCCCCCTGAACAAGGGAAATGTTTGGGGAAAATGCTCCCGGCGCTTCGGTTAAAGTGGATTGATGTTTGGGATTGCCTAGGGAGCCCGGTTTCGAAGGGTCACCCGGAGTCGGACATGCCCCTTGGGAGGGGCCCCGGGCAAAATGCCGATGGTGACGAGGATTCGCCCATCTGCGAGGTTTTCCCGCCCGGGGAGGGGCCAGTTGGATGGGGCCGTTCCCCAGTTCTGGAGATCCGGCGAGAATTCCAGGGTCAGGCTGACATCCTCCGCTGCGGGATCGACCGGGTAGCGGAGGGCCCAGGTTCCACCGGGGACGCGGACAATCTCGAAGGCAGGTGCCGCATCAAAGGAGAGGTCGTCGGAGCCCAGGGCATACTCCAGGATCGCAGGATGGCGGTCTCGATCACGATCAGCGTTTGGATCGCCGACAAAGGATCGGGCATCGCTGGTGGCTGGGGAGCCACCGGGAAGGACGCTGGCCCGCCAGTTGGCCGGATCGGAGGGGTCGGGATTTCTGCCGGGAGTGATCAGAGTGAGAGAATAGCCGGTGGTGTCGGGGATCGGGGACCAGGGGAGTTCGTCATCGTAGCGGAAGGAACGGATGAGCGTGCCGTCGTGTGCGAGCAGGGCGAGGGTGTCACCGCCATTGTCAAGATCGCCGGTGAACTCTCCCGCGATGGCAAGACCGGTTCCATACTCCGCCTCGAAGGCGGCGAGGTTGTCGACGAGAAGAACGCGCTCGCCGGGTGCGAGAACGAAGCCTGCAGGAAACTCGAATTTGATTCCGGCAACAAACCGGACTGCGGTCAGGTCGATGGGAGTGTCCGCGATGTTCATCAGTTCCACGAACTCCAGGGTGCCGCCGCCGAGGGGGTTGTAGTGGATCTCCGTGAGGACCAGGTTGGCGGAACTGGCAGGATCACCCACGATGAAGAGAGCTTCGTTGAGGGCGGACCACTCGCCATTGTGGAGCGTGCGGGCCCTGATCGTTCCCGTGGTGGTCAGAGCGATCCCGTCTGCCGCGACGACCCTGGCGCTGGGATTGACCGCTCCCCCGCGGAGGCGGGGGTCGGATCCATCCCGGGTATGGTAGATCGTACCCGCAGGTGCGGTGATCTGGAGCTGGCGGCCGGTGGAAACAACTCCGCCGGGCCGGGAGAACCCGGGTGCGACGAGATCGGGATAGAGGCCCTGGGCACGGAACTGGCCGAGAACGATGGTGGAGCGCCGGGGGAACCAGTTGTCGAGGAGGCTCTGCCGCAATGGGTTGAAGTCGTTCTCGACGGTGTAGGGAACGGCCCGCCGATAGTCGCCCCAGCGGGCACTCTCCGCGATGAGAGCCTGTTCAATCTCCCCGGTGACTTCCATCCAGCGTGCGGCCGCGTTCGTGGCGGTGAGTGGACCATCGTTGGCGAAGGCCCGGTGAAGGTGATCGGCGAAGAGCAGGCGGTACTCCGCATTGACCCGCAGGGGATGGTGGAACTTGGTGGGCGAGTCGTCATCGCGTGAGTGCGGGGTGGTGCGATTGATGGTGACCGACGGCTTCATTCCGTGCTCGTTGTCCCAACTGAAGAACTTGAAGCCGGTGCCACGGGCATTGCGATCGAGTCCGATGTAGTTGTTGCCGGGCCAGTCGGTGGCAGCGGAGTACATGTTGTGGATCATGTAGTCGATGAGGTTGGGCACATCGAGGTGGGCCGGGCGCCGCGGATCCGGTGTTCCATCGGGGGAGTTTCCCTGAAGGGCCTGGTAGGGGGCGTTCCTGGTGAAGTCCCGGTAGCCGGCGTTCCAGTTGCCGGGGTCGTTCTGGATCAGAGCGAGGAGGTCGCGGTAGGCTTCGCCATTCCCGTCGATGACTTCCTCGTGATTCTTCAGGGAATCCTGGTCGTCCCTGTCGCCACCAAAGTAGCTCGCCATGAAGGCCGCGTCGGGTCGTTCGACCGGATTGTAGACGCCCCAGTAGAGGCCGTTGAGGTAGAGGTGGACCCAGATCCCGTGCGGACTGGGTCGGCCCATGGCAAGCTGGGTGCGCCGGGTCCATTCATCCCGCACGAACTGGCCCTGCCGGTTGCTGGTCGAGTCGTAGACCCAGGCATCCTGGGCGTTGGAGCGGAGGATGATGGTGTCGAATTCCCGGGCGGCGTCCGGACCGAAGAGGGGATAGCGCAGCTTTCCGGGGCCATACATCTTCCGGAACGCCAATCGCAGGGAGTGTTTGGGATTCCGGCTGGGATTGCGGGAGGTGAACCCCTGCATGCGAATGCCGCAGTCGATCTGCATCAACGCACCCTCGATGGGATCGATCAATTCGACCGAGCACGGTCGCTCCCAGGCCATCCCGCGTCCTTCCGTGTTGTGATAGATTCCGGTTGCGGTTCCGAAGAGATCGCCGACATCCATCACGATCGACATGGTGGGGAGGGATTTGAGAGACCCGACAATGATGGACTTGGCCTCCTCCTCGCTGGCGTCTGGCTCGTTGACAATTGCCCGCAGACCGGCGAGGTCCTGGTCCATTGCGTAATCCCATCCGGTCCAGGTGATGGGAAAGCCTGCCGGCCTCCGTGGTTGGTTTGGGACCTGGGCGGGAAAGAGATAGGTCTGGGTATCCACATTGGCAGGTTCGTGGCCCTCGAGGAAGGCGGCGGCTCTCAGGACGGTGGTCCGCCGGATCGTGATCCCCGGAGCGCCGGGATAGGTGATCCCGTTGGTGAGGGTGGGAGCGGAGCCATCGGTTGTGTAGCGGATGAGAGCGCCCGGGGTCTCGGTGGTGATCTCGACCTGGAATGGACGCTCATAGAACCCACGGTGATGGGAGAAGCGGGTGTCGGAGACAAAGCCGGTGACCGCCGCCCCGTGGTTCCTGCCTCCCGGAGTAGGAGTGGCGAAGTGGCCGGTTTCGAGCGGGGCGACCGTTCCGTGCAACCCGTAGGAGATATCCTCCCGCTGGCGTGGATAGGCGACGAATTCGCTGGCGACCGCGACGGCGTTGTCAGCGGCCGGTCTGACCAGGGCGAGGTGGCCGCCGGCCGCCTTGTTGATCCGGAAGTTGGTGTGGAAGTGGCCCCTGGCGTCGGTGTAATCGGCGGTGAGTTGTCCGGAGGCGAAGACGACAAGATACTGGTCGGGTTCGAGGGAGATCGCGGGGAAAGGCCACTTCCTCAGTTCTTCCGGATCATCGGTGAGGTGCCACCCGTCGAGCGAGACCACTTCAACGGTTGAGTTCCAGATCTCCACCCAGTCGCTCGAGTTGCCGTCGCCGTCAGTGAGGGTGTCCTCGTTGGAAGCCATGAATTCGTTGAACAGTTACACCACCAACCCCTCTTGTTTCGACAAAGAACTGGGATTGTTTCGATCTATCAAAAAATCTGGTGTCGCAAACGCTGAATTCACCGGCTTTTAAGATGCAGTCTTTTAGGTAATTTCGTTCCAGATGTTTCCAGACGTCTGAACTTGAACGTCCAAAAAATATATAAATTTCATCGTCATTATTGGCTGAATAAAGCGACTTAACATTCGTTGAATTAGAGTTGGTTGTAAATGACTCTTCGGTACTACGATTTTCCTGCTCATTTTTGTCGACTTCGTTTATCGAAATCTGTATTTTTGGTTGGGATTTTTCGGGTGCTGTTTGGGTAACTAGTTGGGTGTTTTTCGACTCGCTAGAATTGATTGCCTTTTTACAATTGGCTACCGTGGTCAATTTCTTCAACTCGTCACAATACTTATGAACTTCAGAGTCAGTAGGCGCCTCGTAGGGAGAAGAAGTCTTAGAGTTAAGACAC
>JAAZXD010000292.1 GCA_014240355.1 Roseibacillus sp.
GAAGAATTCCTCCTGCACGCTGAAGATGACGGAATCGTCGATGCGAAAGGAGGCCTTCTGTTCCTTGAGTAGCGGGCCGAGGGCTGCCACCGCGGCAAAGTCCCCCTGGTCCACCAGAAAAAGGAAGCGAGCTTCCAGGATGGCCTGTCGGGGGGTTCCGGCCTCTTGGGCAGAGGTGATGGCTTCCTTCAGTGCTTTCTCGTCGTCACATTCGAAAAGGGCCTGAATAATTTTCTCTGCATCTTTCCCGGGAGTAGAATCCTGGGCTGATCCAGACAGGGGCAGCAGGCTCGTCATGAGGGCGAGCCCGGTTGCAAGGAGGCGAGTGGCGGAAGCGCGAGTCAATTGTTGCTCGGGATCTGCAGGGTCCGGCCCGCCTGGATGTCTGTCCCGGCGAGGCCATTGGCAGCCTGAATGGCCTCGATGGATGTCCCATAACGTTTGGCCAGTCCCCACAGGGAATCACCCTTTGCCACGGTATGCGGAACGGTATTCCCGGCCGGGGTGGGGCTGGGACCGGGGGGGACACCCGGGGAGGGAACCGGGCCGGGAGTGGCGCCCGGCAAGGGCGGAATGGGATCGGGTGCCGGTGGGGCGTTGTGGACGGTGGGTAATGGTTGATAGGGAGCACCTTCGGAGCCAAAACCGGGGACTCCGAAATCGTTTACCTGTCCGTATGGCGATTGCCCGGCGGTCTGCGCCTCCTTCAGCTTCTTGTATTCGGCGTAGTCGCGATCAAACGCTGTGCAGGAGGCGAGTGCGATAGACAATCCGATGGCAGAGTAGTGTGTCGTCTTCATGGGTAGAGAGATTACGCTATTAGTTAAGAGAAACGAAATACTTTTTTGCAGTTTTTCTAGCATATAAAACGGTTCCGGGGGCCTGCTTTGTTCATTTTTCCATCCTGAAAAAGCGTCGCACCGTATTTTCCGTGTGGGCAGAGAACTCCTCGAGCGACTCGGAGCGGGCCTCCGAGATGCATTGGGCGGTGTGGAGAACATGGGCCGGTTCGCAGCGCTGACCACGATGTGGGACGGGTGCGAGGTAGGGAGAATCGGTTTCTACCATGAGCCGGCCGACGGGAGTCTGGCGGGCGGCATCGAGAACCTCGGCGGCGTTCTTGAAGGTGGCGATGCCGGTGAAGGAGACCAGACCCCCCAGTTTCAGGACGCGGTCGGCCTGGGGGAAGGGACCGGGGAAGCAGTGAAAGACGGCCTTTAGTCTCGACGCGAACGGCTGGTAGAGAGCGAGGGCATCAGTAAAGGAGGCGTCGCCCTTCCGGTCGCGGGTGTGGATTACGATGTTCAGTTTGAGTTCGCCAGCCAGTTCGAAATGCTGCTGCAGGAAGTCGCGCTGTCGTTGGTGATAGTCCTCCTCGGTCCATCCCGGCGGGGCGGGATGATAGTAATCAAGGCCGGTTTCGCCGATGGCGGCGACCATCGGGTGGCCAGCGAAGTTGCGGAGGGCAGGGAGATAATCATCCGGCGTGTCCTGGACATCACAGGGGTGGATTCCCACGCAGGCGAAGACCTCCGGGAAGCGTTCCGCGAGGGTCAGGTTCCGGGGGATGTCTCCGAGGTTGGTGGCCAGGGTGATCACCTGCCTCACTCCGGCTTCCCGTGCCCGCTGGAGGAGGGCCGGAAGGTCCTCGGCGGAGAATTTGTGGGAAGCCAGATGGCAGTGGCTGTCGGTGAGCATCGGAGGCGGAGGGTCGACGGCTCCGGAATTATTCCTGGAGGATGGTTTCTCCGCGGTAGAGGCAGGCATAGGGAATGAAGATGAGGGCAGTAATGAACATCAGGATGGTGAAGAACCAGTAATAGGAGGCACCCTCGAGGCGTTCTCCGCAGCCGGCAAAGAACGTCCGGGTGAATTCGCCGGGCTCCTCCTCGCAGTTCTCGTCCTGGTAGCCAACCTCTTCCTTGCGGCGTTCAAGCCATGGTCGGTCGGGACGCAGGGCTTCGGTCCACGATTTCCTTTTCTCTTCGTCCTTCGGCTTGAGGTTCACCCGGACTCCAAGATCCCACTCGGTCTGCGATATTTCGTCCGGCCCATCACTTGTGATCCGGCAGGTGCGGCTGTTTTCAAGAAAGTAGCGGAGAGGATTGCCCCACTGATCGGTGATGGCCTCAAGTTCCTCGGTCCCGACTTCCGGGCGCGGGAGGCGGGATTCGTGGGCATCGGCCCAGGCTTCAATCCTGACGGCGGCGGCCTGGAGCGGAGCCTTGCTGGGGATGGCCACTTTGATTTGCTCTCCGAAATTGAGGGACATCACGAGATCGTCATCGGTCCCCAACTGGTCATCAAATCCCGCGTGCGTTTCAGTTGCGGTGGCCTTGCGCTCTTCCTCGACTGCGGCCTGGAGCTTTTCCTGCACGGAGGCGACCGGGGAAGGGATCTGGATGTAGTGATTGACCGCGGCGGTGAAGATGTTGCCAAGTGAAACCGCGAGGAGAAAGAGCCCCATGATCATCGATTTCATGGTGCGGGGCGCCTGGGTGTAGGCGAATTCGAGGGCCACAATGGAGACGAGAATCTCGGCAGCGGTCAGGAGAACATAAGCGAGGACCTGCCAGGCAATGTTGGGGCGCTGCCCGGCATCGATCCAACTCTGGATGGTGGAACTTAGTGCGAAGGCGCCAGCCATGAGGAAGAGGCCGGCGCCGATTTTCCGCAGCGGAGTGAGTTTGATCACCTTGGAGATCTTCGGGTAGAGGACGAAGGTGAAGAGCGGGATGAAGGTGAGGATGAGGATTGGATTGACGGCCTGGATCTGTGATTCCAACCACTCCACCCCGAGGAAGGTGCGGTCCATCTCGCGGGCTTGGAAGATCCAGCGGGAGGCGGTCTGATCGAAGAGAGCCCAGAACATCGCCACGAAGAGAAAGAGGATTGAGAGCGTGCCCATGGTCTTGAGGCCGTTCGGGCTGAAGGTGTCCTTCAGAAACCGCTTGCCGCTCGGGGGAACGTGAATGAAGCGGCGTCGACCCATCCAAAAGATGACGGTGGCGAGGGCCATCAAGACCCCGGGAACGCCGAAGGCGATATGGGGCCCATACCATTCGAGGAGCCACGGCGTCATGAGGGTCGAGAGAAAGGCCCCGAGGTTGATCGACCAGTAGAAGTAGTTGAAGACCCGCGAGAGGAGATGGCTGTTGGAGGCGCCGAACTGGTCGCCGACATGCGCGGAGACACAGGGCTTGACGCCGCCGGCCCCCAGCGAGATGAGCACCAGCCCCGCCACCAGCCACATGGCGGCCTCACCGCCGATTCCCATCAGCGCGAGGGCGAGGTGACCGAGGCAATAGACGATGGAAAGGGAAATGATGGTCTTGTACTTCCCGAAGAAGGCGTCGGCGATGAATGCACCAAGGAGAGGCGTGAAGTAGACCGCAGAGGTGAAAAGGTGGACCTTCTCCGCGGCGGCGGCGTCGCTCATCGCTTGTCCGGGCGTGTCGTTCATGAGCCAGAGATACTTGGTCATGAAGACCGCCAGGATCGTCTTCATGCCGTAGAAGCTGAAGCGTTCCGCGGCTTCGTTGCCCACGATGAAAGGAATGCCCGGGGGCATTCCTTTGATATTCGAATCCGGTGAACTACGGTATTTGGTCATAAAGTGGCGGGAGTTGTAGCGGGTGAGATCCAGTTCACCGGACTCCGAGTTCGGGTGCAACCGGAATTAAGAGGATGGCCGAATTCATGCAGCCTGAGGTCCGCCTACCAGCGAACGGCGGCCGCGGCCCAGGTCAGGCCGGCTCCGAAGGCCACTAGAACAATATGGTCACCCGGGCCGAACCTGCCGGCCCGGTGAGCCTCGTCCAGCGCGATGGCGCAGGCCGCGGCAGAGGTGTTGCCGTATTTGTGGAGGTTCACGAAGACCCGTTCCCGGGGAATATCGATGCGCTTGGTAATGGCCTCGATGATGCGGAGGTTGGCCTGGTGGGGAATGAGGAGCTTGATGTCGTCTGGCTGGAGCCCGGAGCGTTCGATGACCGAATTGGCGGAATCCCGCATGCGGGTGACGGCGTGCTTGAAGACATCCTGGCCGATCATGGCGAGGGTGGCGAGGCGCCGGTCGGCATTCTCGATGGTGATGGGACAGGCGGAGCCGCCTCCGGGAATGTTGAGGAGGTGGGTTTGTGCGCCGTCGGTGCCGATGTCGGTGGCCAGAATCTCGCCTTCTCCCTTTTCCGCCCGCTTGAGCAGGGCAGCACCAGCGCCATCCCCGAAGAGGACACAGGTCGAGCGGTCCTCCCAATTCACGAAGGCGGAGAGTTTTTCGGCACCGAGAATGAGGGCGTTCTCAAAGGCGCCATCGGAGATGAGGCGTTTGGCGAGC
>JAAZXD010000293.1 GCA_014240355.1 Roseibacillus sp.
AACGGGCGACGCTTTTGACATTCCGGCCTTCGACTTCCAGACTCCCCTCCCATGTCCGATCATCCCTTTCTGACCGACAAATTTCACATCCGTTGGTCGCAACTTGTCCCGGAGAAGGTACAACCCGATATCGAGGCCGGCATCACGGAAGCGCAGAGCAACATCGATGAGATCTGCGCGGTTTCCCCCGAAGAGGTCACCTATGAGAACACCTTCGCCGCGCTCGAACTGGCCACCGAATCGCTCTCCAGAGGCTGGGGGCGACTCAATCACCTTGCCTCCGTCCGGGATAATGACGCCCAGCGGAAAGCTCTCAACAAGATGCTTCCGGAGGTGACCGCCTTCTACGCCTCCATCCCCCTCAATGCGGAGCTCTGGGCCACCCTGAAATCCTTCGTCAATTCGAAGGCCGCGAAGGACCTTGATCCCGTGCCGAAACGCTTTGTGGAGGAAACGTGCTCGGAATTCCGGGATGCCGGCGCGGATCTCCCCCCGGAAAAGAAGGTCCGCATGGCCGAATTGCAACGCGAGCTGGCCGAGGTTACCAAGAAATTTGGCGAGAATGTCCTCGATTCCGTCAAGGAGTGGGAGCTCCTCGTGGAGGACGAGGGGGAACTCGCCGGGCTCCCCGAAAGTTCCCGGGCATCCGCCCGGGCCGATGCCGCGGCAAAGGGCCTGGGATCCAAAGAAGCGCCCTGCTGGCGTTTCACCATGCAGTTCCCCTCCTTCTATCCCGTCCTGCAGTATGCCGAGAGTGGCGACCTCCGCAAACGAATCTTCGAAGGCCGCGGCACAATCGGATCCAGCGAAAAATTCGACAACTCGGAGCTGGTATGGCGGATCGTCAAGCTGCGCCAGGAGAAAGCCGAACTGCTCGACTTTCCTCATTTTGCCGACCTCAACCTCCAGCGCAGCATGGTCCGCGACGGAACCCGGGCGATTGGATTCGTCGAAGATCTTCACGACCGGATCGTGGAGGCCTTTCGGAATGAGTGTGCCCAATTGGAGACCTACAAGGCCGAAAAGACCAATCGCCAGGCCGCTGCGCTCGAACCCTGGGAAGTGTCCTACTGGGCAGAAAAGCAACGCAAGGAACGCTCCGACTTTGATGACGAGGACCTGCGTCCCTACTTCCCGGTCGAGAACGTCATGGAAGGGCTTTTCGGCCTCACCAGCCGTCTTTTCGGCATCAGCATCACACCCTGCGAAAGCGTCTACCACGACCCGGGGTCCTCCCCCTCCGACGAGGCCAACGGTGCGATCGAAGTCTGGCATCCCGACGTGTCCTTTTACGCCCTTCACGATTCCGCCTCAGGCGAGCACCTCGGCTCGTTCTACGCCGATTGGCATCCAAGGGAGTCGAAGCGCAGCGGCGCCTGGATGAATTATCTGGAGACCGGCCTTCCCAGAAAGAACGGAACAGCCCGCAAGCCGCATCTCGGCCTGATCACGGGGAACCTCACCAAACCAATCGGGGACCAGCCCGCCCTCCTTACCCATAGTGAGGTGGAAACCATCTTCCACGAGTTCGGACACCTCCTCCACCAGTTGCTCAGCGATGTCCCCGTCAAGAGTCTTTCCGGGGTCAACGTTCCCCGCGACTGGGTGGAGCTCCCTTCTCAGATCATGGAGAACTTCTGCTGGGACCGTGAATCCCTCGACTTTTTTGCCCGCCACCACAAAACCGGGGAACCCATCCCGGAAGACCTCTTTGGGAAGATGGTTGCGGCTCGCAACTACATGAGTGCCTCCGCCACCATGCGACAGCTTGCCCTGGGCAAGCTCGACCTCGAACTCCACATCCAGCCCGGGCGCTACCTCGACCGTGATCTGGACGAAGTCGATCGCGAGATCCTGGCGGACTACAAGGCGGAGTTGGCCTCTCCGACTCCCACCATCGCCCGCCAGTTCAATCACCTCTTCGACAGCCCGGGTGGATATGCCGCAGGATACTACTCCTACAAATGGTCGGAGGTCCTCGATGCCGATGCCTTCACCCGCTTCCGGCGCGAAGGCGTGTTGAACCAGGAAACCGGGCGGGCCTTCCGGGAGAACATCCTGAGCAAGGGCAATTCCCGGCCGGTGGACGAACTCTACCGCGATTTCATGGGCCGGGATCCGGAATTGCAGCCCCTCCTTGAGCGCAACGGACTGGCTTGACCAGACCGGAGCCTCCCGAATTCTCCCCGCCACTCAACCGCGTTCAGGGAGTCGGGTAGTCGCGGATGCATCCGTTGATCCCGGCCACCGCTCCCGCCTCTCCGGTCTGGAACTCAGTCCTGCAAGGGAAGCCAGGAAGTGGCGAGCACATCGTCGATCTCGGCCACCACCCCGGACTCCTCTCCGGTCTGGAATTCCGACCGGTAGGTTAACTTGAGAAGGGCCATTACGGCTTGGTGCCGGTTGAAATTCACCGGCTCATCGCGCAGGGCAGCAGAAATTTGCCAGTCATCGCCAAGGTCGCGAGGGGCGTAGGCCAGGATCTTGTGCTTCTCGGCGTAGTCGTGAAGCATGTAGCTCTGCCACTTTTCCTTGTCGTAACCGTCGATATATTGCTCCACCGGATACAGCCACACCCGCATCTCAATCGGGCTTTCCGGCCGCTTGGAGAAAAATTCAGGCCAAGGCAGGTCCCCCACCTCCTCGAAAAATTCCCAGAAGACCTTGGGCATCACCCCCTCGGGCAACACAAGCAGGCTGCGTGCCTTCTCCCCGGACAGGCCGACGCGGTAGAGGAACTGCGGCTTGCCGCCTTCCCCCATCACGCGATCCTTTAAACTCAACTCATAGGCGCCCGGCTGCGAAAGCGGTCGGAAGAAGCGCTCAAACTTCTCCTCAATAGAGTCTGATCCCCACACGAATGGCAGGGCCGCCTTTGCACTGGTGGCATTAAGGTAGGCCCGCGCCACCGTCTCCGCCATGGCCGCTTCCGGATCGTCCACCATGAGCTGGCTGAGAGGTGTTCCCTCGGGCTCCGCAAGGGTCAACTCCTTGCCAGCACGTCTGCCGGAAACAAGCCCCTCCATCCATAAAATGCACACCGCAACGAGCACCGCCACCATGACCGAGGTCACCAGGATCGTGCCCTTGGGATAGTTTGCCATCAGCCAGGTGAACCCAACCGGCCGATTGGCAGGGCCTGCCCGCTCATCCCAGTCCTCCTCGCCACGCTTTTCCCTCCCAAACTCCCGGGCGGCCTTGGCGGCTTCCCGGCGCACCAGCACGCGGGCAGCGACAGGGTTGGCCTTGCCCCTTTTTCCCTTCTCCTCCGGCTTCAGGTGGACGATTCCGCCATCCTCCCCCGCACCCTTGCCCTCGTTCATGACAACCTTCACCCCGTTGCCAATGCCCGGATCCGATCCGTCTGTATCAGCGTCCCCCTCCTTTGCAGGTGAGGTTACCGCTTCCCCCTGCTCGTGCCGCGTTAGCCGCTCATCCAGGTAGACGAGGGAATGGGCGACAGACTTGAGCGCCCTGGTCAACATCAGTTCCACGTTGTCGGACGCCTCCGACTCCTCCGTCGTTTTCTTGAAACGACCTATCAGCAAGGAAGACTTGTCCGCCACCGAACTCAGATCTACATGCGCAAATTCCTCAGGCAGGCTCATGCTGACCGGAATGGCCATCTGCTTGTCGCACTCCCGGTAGCGCACCTTCACCTGACACCCCGGGCAGGTTTCCTCCATCGTGGACGAGAGTTTCTCAAATTCCACGTCCGCGCCACAGGCGGCACATCTCAGGGTTACGGACATCGTTGGGTTCCGGTCTTCACTGATCGAAGGGATTCAGCAGAGACGAGTTACAATACGCCATCGGGAAGGAAACAAGGAAGAAGATTAGGCCGCAATCCCCCCAATCAAATGGGAGCTGCCTCTCATTCCATTCACAATAGGAGGGACCGCTTCCGTTCTCGTCGCCTCCGCAATGATCGGGCAGGCAAAAAGCTCCCGCTGCCAGGCACTCCTCAAACAGGGAAGCCTGAAAACGGGAAACGACATCCGCTCCCTGCGATCACCCTTTAATCCGCCCACCCGAGTGGGGAGAGCTGTTACAGCCCTATCGCTCCAAGGGCGTCTCCGCCCTGAGGGCGTAGGCGGGGCCTTCCACATTGGTGCCTGCCAATTCGGGCTCCGCCCCTGCAACTGAAACGGCGGGAGCAGCCGAGCGCAGATAACTGTCCATGGGCACAACCCGAAAATAGGTCGTGGCTAGCCAGACAAATATAAGGGTTCCCGCTGACGTTACGAAAAGGCGAACAGTCATGAATTCAAGGGATGTAAGGGATGTAAGGAATAGGCGAACTCTCTTATATCTTGATTGTCAATTTGGC
>JAAZXD010000294.1:0-1195 GCA_014240355.1 Roseibacillus sp.
ACTATAGTAGGTGGTCGGACCATTTCCATCGTCGACGGTGAAACCCATCGCGCCGCCACTGTCGGTGTTGTGATAGATCCGGAGTTCATACGCCCCGTAGGGAATCCCCGTGATTTCGATCGGGGGTCGGTCGTGGAAGTTGTCCAGGTAGCCCTGCATCATCTGGGCATCGCCTCCGCTGCTGTCTCCACCATTGGTGGTCCAGTGGTTGGCCACTGACCAGTTCACGGTAGCACCGGTGGCGGCACCGGTGGCGTCGACAAGGTCAAGTGGCCCGACATTATTGGCATTTCCCTGACCGCTGTTGTTCCAATTACCAGCCGGGACCGAACCCGCCACCCCCGTGACCGCACCAGGAGTGCCAGTGCCACTTTGGCCGTCGAAATTCATGCTGATGACCGACTGGGCAAAGGAGCTCGCGATGGTGAGCCCGAGGGCGATAGCGCACCACATAGCCGGGTTGGGTTTTTTTTCGAAGCAGTGTTTCATGGAATGGGTTGAATGGGTTGTCAAACCGTGGCGCTCTCGCTCTGAGTGAAGCTCCTATACGATTAGAGATCTGAACATCATAGTGAAAGAACAATTACCGAATAGGATGCTAGCGCAACAAAACTCTCCGGCACCACCGGATTGATCCCTCAAACATGGGAACGACCCGGAATCCCACTCGCTCTGGACCAAGCTGCAGGTCCACCCACCGGACACTTGCATCACTACCCCTCCACAAAAAAGCGGTGAAGTCATCGACTCCACCGCTTGGAAAAAGTTCTCTCCCGCCTCTTCAGGGGGAGGGCTCGCGATCTCAGGGCACGCTCACCTCAATGTTGTCGATGGAGAGTCCGCTGAAGGCATCCGGACTGCTGTCACTGACAAAATTAAACTCAATGATGACGCTCTCCCCGATGGCCTCATCTTCCACCGGGATGGTCTGAGCCTTCCAGGCGGCATCAAATACGGTCATATCGATCGAGATTTCCGCACCCAACTGCACCTGGTCGGCCGCACGCAGGAAACGAACGGAAGCGACATCCCCGAACCCATCGCCATCCCGGAAGACCTCGAAGCTCAACTCCGCGGCCACCACCCCGGTCAGGTCGATGGCCGGTGACCGGAGGGAGATATCGGAGTCCGGTCCGTAGTCACCAAGGTTGGTGCACCACGCGTTGGCGGAACCATCGGCCCCGGTCAGGGGACC
>JAAZXD010000294.1:1557-2431 GCA_014240355.1 Roseibacillus sp.
GACGTCCGAGCGGTGTGATTGCACAGGTGGCCAATTGCATGATTTCGTCCGCAGTGAGAGCTTTGTCCCAGACCGCGACCTCGTCGATACATCCGGTAAACCAGTTGCCGCTGGCATCGTAGATCCCTGAGCCCCCGATGTTGAAGGGAAATGCCGATGACGCCCCGGCAGCAGAGTTGCCGGGGGTGGGATCCGCCACGCCGTTGAGGTAGGCGATCCTTCCCGCTGCGTCACCGGTGATGGCCACGTGCATCCACTCCGGAGAGGTGTCCGCAACTGCCAAGTTGAGCGCGCCTCCCACATTGGTCCAATGCTGCAGTTGGGCCGGATTGATGAGGCCGAATTCCACCGCATCGTTCTGCCCAAACCAGCCGATCCGGTTTCCGATCTGGGCAGTCTCGAACTTGACCCAGCCCGACATGGTAAACTCCGCTCCCCCCGTGAAGAGGGACACCTCAGTGGTCACCGAGTCATCGATCCCGTCGAACTTAAGGGCGAAATCGCCGGGGCCACAAGGACCCTCCACCACCTCAGGACCGCCATTGAGGGTCCCGTCGTTGCCGCCGTTGGACAAATCCGCAGTCGTTCCACCGGCACCCTGATCATCGAAAGACCAGTAGCCGATGGGCAGCGCCAGCGGTGGAATGGAATTCGCATCATTGGGATTGGTCCCTGCCAGAATCTCGTCGCCATCGTCGGTTCCGTCGTCATCAGAGTCGGCATCAGTGGGGTCTGTCTGGTGAGTGTCCACCTCGGCCCCGTCCTCCAGGCCATCACCGTCACTATCGGCATCCCTCGGATTCGTCCCCGTGTCAGTTTCGCTCACGAAGATTCCGGTTCCACTCTCCACCCCGTCCAGCAACCCGTCATCGTC
>JAAZXD010000294.1:2441-4314 GCA_014240355.1 Roseibacillus sp.
ACCCGGAACTGCCGCGCTCGATCTTCGAGGGCTACCCCGCCGGCGGGAGGCGCTTCTCCAAGTACCTGATGACGGGCTTCGTCAACTACATCGAAGATTACCCGTATCCCTTCACGGTCGGAAACCTGATCTGGGAAGTTCCCTTTGTCTACCCCAACGACTACACCGGTCAGGCCCTGAACGGAGCCCAGAACCCGGTCATGATTTGCTTCCACGCCGGCGGATGGATGCGCAATGACCAGATGGTCGAAATCGTTGATTACGCCGACCGGACTCACGGCAAGAAGGTGAAGTTCCTCACCATGCGGGAGATGGACGAACGCATGGTCGAGAACATGCTGGCTGGCCATTCCCTCCGCAACGCGAAGGGCGGTGACAATGGCGTGCGCATCTTTGATATCGACGGCAACGGCTACATGGATGTCGTCATCGGCAACGACAGGACCAGGCTGCTATCTCCATCGCTGTCGTCATCCAGCGGGTCCGTCCCCGTGTCAGTTTCGCTCACGAAGATTCCGGTTCCACTCTCCACCCCGTCCAGCAACCCGTCATCGTCGCTGTCGTCGTTCTGTGGATCAGTCCCCCGTTCGAACTCCTCCAGGTTGGCCAAGCCATCATTATCCGGATCCCCGGCCGGCCCATTGTTGATATCGACCGATCCGTCATCAGCGGGATCGAGCCCATTGGCCGTTTCCCAGCTGTCGCCAAGACCATCTTCGTCATCGTCCAGGGCGGGGCCAATCGCCACGATCTGAAACCCGTTGGGACGCGAGCGCGTGTCGCCAGCACTGCCCCGGACACCGGTTATGGTCAACTCCGCCCCCGACAATCCCGTGAAGAGAGTGTAATTCGAGGCCGTCGTGGCCCCACCGGCGGTTTCCTGGCTGCCAATGTATCCAGCCGCGCCTCCGAACGGATCAGCTCCGGCCAGGGGAAAGTTGAATCCATTGCCACCCGGTTGATAACTATAGTGGGTGGTGGAAGTGAGCCCTCCGTCATCACTGACGGTGAAACCCATCGCGCCGGCACTGTCGGTGTTGTGATAGATCCGGAGTTCGTAGCCGCTTGACATGAAGGAGGCGGGAATCCCACTGACAACGATCGGGGGCCGGTCGTGGAAGTTGTCGAGATACCCCTGCATCATCGTGGCATCGCCTCCACTGCTGTCTCCTCCATTGGTGGTCCAGTGGTTGGCCACTGACCAGTTCACAGTAGCCGTGGTGGCGACACCGCTGTCGTCGACAAGGTCAAGAGGCCCCTCATTAAAGGCATTTCCCTGACCGCTGTTGTTCCAGTTACCGACCGGAATCGAACCTGCCACGCCCGTAACCGCGCCAGGAGTGCCCGTGCCGGTCTGGCCGTCGAAATTCATGCTGATGACAGCCCCGATAACACCCCCGCCCGGAACATCAGTCGGATCGGTCGGATCCGACCCACCGGAGATCTCGGTGCCGTCATTCACACCATCATCGTCCGTATCCTGGTTGTTGGGATCGGTGACAAAGGGATCGGCGGAAGCTTCCGCCCCGTCCACCAGACTATCTCCATCGCTGTCGTCATCCAGCGGGTCCGTCCCCGTGTCGGTTGCGCTCACGAAGATTCCGGTTCCACTCTCCACCCCGTCCAGCAACCCGTCATCGTCAGTGTCGTCGCTCTGCGGATCGGTCCCTCGTCCAAACTCCTCCAGGTTGGCCGAACCATCATTATCCGGATCCCCGGCCGGTCCATTGTTGATATCGACCGATCCGTCATCAGCAGGATCAAGCCCATTGGCCGTTTCCCAGCTATCGGCAAGACCATCTTCGTCATCGTCCAGGGAAGGACCGGTAGACACGATTTGAAATCCGTTGGGACGCGAACGGGTGTCTCCGGC
>JAAZXD010000295.1 GCA_014240355.1 Roseibacillus sp.
ATTCCAGTCGATGCCCCTCGGGCAACACGATGCGTGCCAAACCGCCGGATGCCAGTCCGTGGACAACCTTCAGGATCTTCTCTCCTTCTCTCGGGAAGAACCGTTCCCGCGGATCCACTTCGCGTCTGACACCACTGTGACTGTCACCACTCAAGACGAGACGGGTCCGGATGAAGCCGCTGGAATCCACGACCTGATCTTCATCTTCCCCCAGGATCATGTGAGATTCCTTCGTCTCCAGCCTGACCAGCAGCGGAAACTCCTTCCCATCGGCATCGACGAAGCGCATGTCCTTTATCCTCGTCCGCGCCGACCAGTGCCTCACCGCAGCCTCCGATTCCCCCGTGACCTGGAAATAAATCTCCCGTGCACCCCTCGTATTGACCTTACGTTCATGAAAGGCCTGTCCGGGTCCGATGGAGCCCAGGTCCTCCTCATACTTGGGCAGGAACCCGGGCACGACCGCCATCATGAGCCAGTGCATGCAGGGAATCGCGACCAGGGTCAGAATCCCGACCCCCCAGACCAGGGCGGAAAAGGTGTTGCGAGCGAAACTCACTGCAGCCTCCTCCCCCTCCTCTTCCCGTTTCCGTCCAAAGAGCGGTACGAAGGCGGCATTGTAGGCCCCTTCCCCAAAGATGCGCCGAAAGATATTGGGAAACCGGAAGGCCGCCACGAAGGCATCCGCAACTGGACCGGTCCCTATGAACCGGGCAATCAGAATATCTCGCACGAATCCCAGAATCCGGCTCACCAAAGTGAACCCGGACACCGTCATCATCGCCCGCAACATCCGGGCCTAGAATGCCCGAATCAGGCCCGTTGTTCAATGCCCATACTCAGAACCACTGGATTCAGGATGACTTGGCCGCCGCACGTCGCAGACGGTCCATGATGGCGGAGCCGATCCCCACATCGCTCACCGGTTCGGCCACGATGGCGTCGATTCCTTCGGTATCGAGGGCCCGCATGGTGAAAAAGAAGCGCACTGCCGCTTCTGCCAGCTTTCCCTTCCCAGGGCTGAGGACTTCCACCCTGGTCCACGCATGACGCTCAAGATAGCCGTCCCGTGGATCACCCCGGTAACTCAGGAGGGCGTAGTTCCTGCCCTCTTCCGGCTCGAACTCCCCGGGGTCGTCAAAGAGAAGGACCGGCACACCCGGAGCGTAATGCGACTCCAGCGTGCCGGGCGCCTCCGGTCGATCGTCGGTCACGCGTCCGGCCTTCACCACCCGACCAAACTTTCGAAGATCCTCACGCGTAACCGGCCCGGGACGCAGCAGTCGCAGGGTGGGGCGTTTCTCTCCGACTTCCACTGCCACGATTGTACTCTCCAAGCCGTCCGAGCAGGCCCCTCCATCGATGACCAGCGGGATACGGCCTTCCAGTTCATTCATCACCGCACCGGCCGAAGTCGGGCTGATACGTCCGAAGCGATTTGCACTGGGCGCGGCGATGGGACCAAGTTCCCTGGCAAGATAGCGCATCACCTCGTGCTTGCTCACCCGCACCGCCACGGTGGGCAACCCGCTCGTTACCAGGTCCGGAACGTCCTCGTGTTTCGGCAGCACAAGAGTAAGGGGACCGGGCCAGAAAGCCTCCGCCAGTTGGCGTACCACCCCCTCGAGTCCTTCCGGCACCACCGCCACCCGGTGGAGATCCCGGATGCCGGCCAGATGCACAACGAGGGGATCAAAGGACGGACGCTCCTTGGCTTCGAACACCTTGGCCACCGCCTTCGGGTTGAAGGCCACCGCCGCCAATCCATAGACCGTCTCGGTCGGCACCGCCACCACTTCGCCGGCGGCCAGCACCTTGGCGGCCTCCCCGGCCGCGGCACCCCAATTCTCAAAGTCGGCATTTTCCACGCGTGTCTGCACGCCCCGCTGTAACAAATAACACTTAGGGTTTAGAATTTAGAATTTCGGCCCTAAACTCCTGCCTCCATGGCAGCCGAATCCCCGTCTCCACCAAAAAACATCGTCCTGATCGGCTTCATGGGCTCCGGAAAGTCCTCTATTGCCCGGGAACTCTCCCATACCCTCGGATATCCCGTGGTCGATACCGATGTCCTGATCGTCAAGCAGGCGGGCAAACCAATCCGGAAAATATTCGAGGATGAGGGCGAGGACGCCTTCAGGGACCTGGAATCGGCCATTCTGCGCAAACTCGAAGAATCCCTGCCCACCCGTCGCATCATCGCCACCGGTGGGGGTGTTATCGTTCGCCCCGAAAACCGGGAAATCCTGCGCCGACTGGGTTTCGTGGTCTGGCTGGTGGTTTCGGCCGAGGAAATCATGAGGCGCACGGGCAAGAACAGGGATCGCCCCCTCCTCAATAACGAGGACCAGAAGGGGACCATCGGCCGCCTGCTCAAGGAGCGCTGCGAACTCTACCGCGGCACCGCTCACCAGGAAATCGAAACCGATGACCTCACCTTCCCGGAGATCACCACCGGGATTGTGGAATCCGCCCGCTACTTCTTCGCCCGGTGATTGCGATCTACTTTCACGTGTTGAGCAATGCTCACGGGCATCATACGCTTTCAGCTCCCTCTTAACCAAACGCCTGCAAACCCGGACTCGTGGACCCACTGGTCGCCAAAAACAACTTGCAGTCGATTGCCACCCGGATCGGCTTTGACGACTGCCGGGTGGCGCCCGCTGGACGGGCCCGGCATGCCGACGAATTCCTGGCCTGGGTGGCCCGGGGCAAGGCGGGGGACATGAAGTGGCTCGAACGCAACCCGGAGCGCCGGACTGACCCACGCCAAATCCTGCCCGGTGCCCGGGCAGTCGTCTGCCTGGCCCTCAACTACTACCCCGGCCCACAGGAGCCCAACCCGGCTTACCGCATCGCCCGCTATTCCTGGAATGACGATTACCACGATGTCATCGAGGAAAAACTGGCAGTTCTCGACCGGGCCATGCAGGAGATGGGCGGGAAGCAGCGTTATTACGTCGACACCGGACCGATCCTCGAACGGGACTTCGCATCCGAGGCAGGCCTCGGATGGAACGGAAAATCGACCGTCCAGATCCACCGCAAACTCGGAGCCTGGTTCTTTCTCGCAGAGCTCATCACCACCCTTCCTCTCCCACCCGATCCACCGGAGAATGACCATTGCGGAAAGTGCACCGCCTGCCTGGACGCCTGTCCCACCAACGCCATTCCCCGGCCCCATTTCGTGGATGCCCCCCGTTGCATCTCCTACCTCACCATCGAGCACAAGGGATCCATCCCACTGGAACTGCGCTCCCTGATAGGAAATCGCCTTTACGGCTGTGATGACTGCCTGGACGCGTGCCCCTGGAACCGCTTCGCAAAGACCAGCCGCGACCTGCGCTTCCATGCCCGGAAGGACGTCTTCCAGCATGAACTGCGCGACTTTCTCGCTCTCTCCGAGGAGGAATTCCGCCGTCTTTTCCGAAAGTCTCCCATCAAGCGCATCAAGCGTCCCCGCTTTCTCCGCAACGTCTGCGTGGTCCTGGGGAACATTGGCGAAGCACGCGATCTCCCTGCCATCCATATCGCGGCCGCGGATGAGGATCCCCTCATCGCCGAACACGCCACCTGGGCCATTTCACAGATCGAGAGCCGGGGCTAACGGGATCAGGGGGGCAGTCAGAGGCTGACAGGCGTGCCGCGCAGCCTCCGTCTCATCCAGTCCGAGAGAAGGTCCCCTGCAAAGACAGCCGCCGCTCCCAGCAGGACATAAAAGAGCATCTGGTCGTAGCGAAGCCAGTTATGCGAGATCGAGACGTAGTAGCCGAGCGACGAGATCCCAAGCATCCCCAGGATGGTGGCTTCCCGGATACAGGTCTCCCACCGGTAGAAGAAGAAGAGAAGGAAGCGGTTGAAGGATAGCGGAGCGAGACTGCCCAGATAGGTCTGGCCGCGCCCTGCCCCGCTCTGAACCCAGTAACGCGGTCCTTCCGGCCGTTGGTTTTCCATGACCTCGCCCCACAGGCGACCGAGGATCCCCAGGTTATGGAGGGCCAGGGCAAGGACCAGCGGCCAGGCACTTGGTCCCAGGAGACCCACCAGGAGAAATGCGTAGACATACTCCGGCACCGCCCGTCCCAGCACAAAGACTCCACGGGTCATAAACCCCACCAGGGCCCAGAGCAGATGCACCCCTCGCGAAGCCGTTCCCAGGACACCAAAAGGATCTCCCCGTGCGAGGGCCCTGCTGCCCAGCGGCAGAAGCAAGGCCGCACCGATCCCTGCCAGCACGATAGCCGCACTGGCAATTGCCACGGTATTGAGAAGGGCCTCCGCTCCGTTGCGGGTCCAGAGATCACGCGCCCAAT
>JAAZXD010000296.1 GCA_014240355.1 Roseibacillus sp.
CATCGGGGGAGAGATATTCCCTTCCCATTTCCATCAGGTCGGCGTCGTGGCCCTTCTCGTCGATGGTAAAGTAGAGTTCCTCCTTCACCGCGAAGAGTTCCTTTTTCTGCGCATCCTGATACATGGAGAGCTCACTCTTCTGAACCAGCCGGCGCAGATCAGGATCTTCCATCAGGCGCATGAGTTGGCGGTTGCGGGGCTGGCCCTGCCTGATCTTGAAGAGACAGCGCCCTGCTTCTTCCTCTTCTTCGTTCTCGAGGTGCTTCTTGGCCTGGGCCGCCAATTCGTTGCAGAGCGCATTCTGGCGTTTGACAAGCTGTTCCACCAGCGGCTTGTGGCGGACATACTGTTCAGTGGAGGAGCTCATGACGGACGGACCCGAAATGATGAGAGGGGTGCGCGCTTCGTCGATGAGGATGGAGTCGACTTCGTCAATGATGGCGAAGTAGTGCGTACGCTGCACCTGCTCGTCCTGCGAGGAGGCCATCCCGTTGTCGCGCAGGTAGTCGAAACCGAACTCGGAATTGGTGCCGTAGGTGATATCGCAGCCGTATTGCTCGCGGCGGATGGGCGGGGCTTGCTGGTTCTGAATGCATCCCACGGTGAGATCGAGAAACTTGAAGATCGTCCCCATCCATTCGGAATCGCGTCGGGCCAGGTAATCGTTGACGGTTACCACGTGCACGCCGAGTCCGGTCAGGGCATTCAGAAAGACGGGAAGGGTTGCCACCAGGGTCTTGCCTTCTCCGGTCCGCATCTCCGCGATCATCTTGCGGTGGAGGGCGATTCCGCCGATTAGCTGCACGTCGAAGTGCACCATGTCCCACTCCATGGTTTGATCGCAGACCTCAATGGTTTCCCCGACGAGGCGCCGGGAGGCGTTTTTCACCACCGCAAACGCCTCGGGGAGAATCGAGTCGAGATACTTCCTGCGCAGAACGGGAAAGCGGTCCTCAATTTCGCGGAAGGCCTCTTTGGCGTTCTCGATTGATTCTGGATCCGCGCCCACCCGGTCAGGAAGATCTGGAAATTCCTCACGCAGAGAGCCGAGGTGTTGCCCAATTCGCGCAGCCATCTCGGTGAGTTGGCCGGCGTCCATCTGTTCGATCTCACGCTTGGTGGCAGTCTCCAGGGGGAGATAGCGGTGGAGGTGTTTCTGCCAGACCGCGACCTTTTCCTGAATGGTGTCGAGAGACTCTTTTTGAAGGGTCTCTTCGATCTTGTTGATTTTGGCCGCTATCGGCCACATGCGCTTTACTTCGCGCTGATGTTTCGATCCGACGATCTTCTGGAGGATCCACTTGATCATGAGGGGAGGGGAGCCATTGAAAATGCTGTGAAAAGCGGCCGGTTCCATACACGGAGGGGCCGCCAAGGGCAAGGCACTGTGCGGTCAGAATCCGTATTTGCAAGGGGCCATTGACTGGCGCTGGGGGTGGAGAAACCAGAAAATCGGGACTCCCAGACTCCACACTTGGCCACCCGGAAAGGATTCGATGCTGATGCCTGATACTTGAATATTAGAGATTGAGATATGCTTTATTCGAATCCGGGAGGCGATTGCTGCCTGTGGGGAGCCCCTAGATGCTCATAGCATTGAACCCGCCATCGACGATCATCTCCGTGCCGGTGATGAAACCGCCTGCGTTGTTGGAGGCGAGCAGGAGGGTGGTTCCGATCAGTTCATGGGCCTCGCCGAAGCGGTCCATCGGGGTGTGGCCTATGATCTGTGTCACGCGCTCGGGGGTGAGGACCTTGCGGTTTTGTTCGGCCGGAAAGAAGCCAGGAACCAGGGTGTTGACCCGGATTCCGTGTGGCGCCCATTCACGGGCCAGATTGCGACTGAGGTTGTGCACCGCCCCCTTGGAGGCCGAATAGGTGAATACCCGGGAAAGGGGATTGAGACCGGAAATGGACCCCAGGTTGATGATTGATCCTGGCACGTTGTTATCGAGAAAATAGGTTCCAAAGCTCTGACAACCACGGAGAACACCCGCCAAGTTGACATCGAGGATGTGTGCGAATTCGTCCTCCGTGATGTCGAGTATGGGGGTGGGGGAGTTCACCCCCGCTCCGTTGACGAGGATGTCGGCCCGGCCGCATTGGGCGACTACTTCGTTGCAGAGGGTGTCGAGAGCGGCCCGGGTGCCCACATCGGCGGCGATAAAGCGGGATTTTCCGCCCTTTTCAGCGATAGAAGCGATGCGGGAGGCAGCCTTTTTCTCGCTTCGGCCGACCAATACGACCTCGGCACCCGCTTGTGCCAGCCCTTCTCCCATCGCGCCACAGAGTTCGCCGGTGCCGCCGATCACAACAGCGACTTTGCCGTCGAGAGAGAAGAGTTCGGTAAGGAATTCGGACATGGGGAGCGCCTTCTAGAGGGGGCGGGAGGGAAGGTCAACTGCAGGGGACGCGTGGGATCTGTGATCCTTGGGGGGAAAGGGCATTGACCGGTCAGCAGTTTTTCGGTGCAAAGGCTTCTATTCCCGGAAAGGAATGGAAAGGTCAATGGTATCAGGACGGCAATATCGCGAGCGAAAAACCAGGCAGGAACGAGCTCTGTAATTATTCAGGTTTCCAAAACCCGTTCATCCTGAGCAGAATATATTGTATGGTTTTGGGAGATCACCCCAATATCTTGTCAAAATGCCCTTCTGTGCTTGCTCACTTCAGAGAGGCTCCCTAGCGTTCTCGCACGCCCTCAGTATTCACCGTCCGAATGCATCTCAAATCCCTCGTCCTCCAAGGTTTCAAGTCATTTCCTGAACGTACCACCTTCGAATTTCATGAGGGGATCACAGGGATCGTGGGTCCCAACGGATGCGGAAAATCCAATGTGGTGGACGCGGTGCGGTGGGTGCTGGGGGAAACCTCGGCAAAGGCCCTGCGGGGCGGAGAGATGGCGGATGTCATCTTCAATGGCACGGATAAACGCAAGGCGCTGCCCATGGCGGAGGTGACCCTCAATCTCACCGACTGTGAGGAGACTCTCAAGACGGATTTTAACGAGGTGGCCATTACGCGCAGGGTGTTCCGGGACGGCAAATCCGAGTACCGCATCAATGAGACGCTGTGTCGTCTTCGTGACATCCACGAGCTCTTCATGGACACAGGGATTGGACGAGCGGCCTACTCCATCATGGAGCAGGGCAAGATCGATCTTCTCCTGAGCGCCAAACCGGAGGATCGGCGCCAGGTCTTTGAGGAAGCCGCCGGGATCACGAAGTTCAAGAAGGAGAAAAAGGAGGCCCTGCGCAAACTGGAGTATACCGAAGCGAATCTCCTGCGGGTCAACGATGTGCTGGTGGAGCAGGGGCGACGTATCAATTCCCTCAAGCGCCAGGTTGCCAAGGCGCGGCGTTACCAGGCCCTCGCCAACGACGTCAAGATTCTCGATACCCATCTCTGCCACAAGGGCTTCAGCGAACAGGCGGCTGAGCGGGAGGAACTGGTGAATTCCCTGAAGTCGATCGAACAGCAGCGCGGGTCATTTGAGGCAAGCCTGCCCGAAGTCGAGATGGAAGTGGTGGGGGCACGGGACAAGGCCACCAATTTGGAGAGTGAACTCTCGGAACTGCGGCAGCGTCTCTCCAGTCACCACAACGCGTCTCACACAGCCGAGAGCCGGATCCTTTTCAACGAGGAACGTTGCAAGGAATTGGGCGAGCGAATCCAGACCAACCGCGACGATCTGGAGGTGGCCGAGGAGAAACTTGCACAACAGGAACTTGATTTCAGTGTGTCCAGGGAGGAACTTGATGCGTTGCTCAAGTGTATCGAGGAGCGGGACAAGGCTCTCTCGCAGAAGACCATCCTGGTTGATGAACTGGTTTGCCAGCGAGAGTCGAGTGCCAGTCGGCTCTACGAGGCACGGGAGGAGGCGAAGCGCCTGGAGACCGCGGTCGCTTCAGCGGAAGCCCGCATTGAGAGTGCGGACGTCTCGTCTACCGCGAGTCGCGACCGACTCCGTCGTCTCAAGGAGGAGGAGGAAGTGCTGCAGGTGGAGATTGTGGAACTGCAGACCACCGAGGGAGAACTGAAGGGCAAGATAACGGAGGAAGAAGAGCGGGCCAGGCAGATCGAAGAACAGAAACTGGCGACCGAACGTTCCTTTCAACACGCCCGTGGGGACCTGGAGTCCTGTCGAGAGCGGCGCTTTGAACTGGACCGGGACCTGACCGCACGGCGTTCCCGGTTGGAGTTGTTGCAGCAACTGCTGGCGCGGGGGGAAGGTCTCAAGGAAGGGACCCAGAGCGTGCTGGCCGGACTGGACGATCC
>JAAZXD010000297.1 GCA_014240355.1 Roseibacillus sp.
CCGGGGTCGAGCCACTTCACCTGGACTCCCGCCCTCGAAATGCCTTCTCCACCTTCGCCAACCCAGCCTCACTCAACCCAGCCGCATCAGGGTGCAGGAGACAGGGTGCGGGGGGGGCCTGCTGAGCGTTTTCGCTCCCTCTCATGGCGCACTTTTTTTCGGGAGGAGCGGGGTATTCAGGGCAAAATTGCCCGGCTATCGCTGCCCGGGAGGGGTGCGGTGATTTCCGAAGTATTTCTCGCTGCGGTAGCGAAGCCAAACACGGAGCACCTGAGGCACCTGTTCGCGTTCCTGCGGACTCAGGCGCTCGTAGAGAGAAAGGGCGCGGTCCCGCTCTCGTCGACAGGCCTTGTTGCGGTGGGCATTCCAGAACGAGCGAGCGACCCGAATACGTCGGCACACTTCCTTCACGAGCTCCTTACCATTCAGGCTCTCGTCGCTCTTCCTGTTCTTCCAGGCCGGCATCGCGTTTATCCATTCTGCGCACAACCGAGCCCGGGAGCACAGCGGCGAATTCTTTGAGAGACTCGGCATTGCGAATCGTTTCAAGTGGCTGTTAGTCTTCGCCGCATGCCAGCGGACGCAGCCCCGAATTCAACAGAGCCCTCGGATCCGGGCTCGTCAGCGGAGTCGGAAACGGAGATGGTGACCCGCCTGATTTCACTTTCGGATCAACTTGAGTTGATCGTCGCCGATCGATCCGTGCTTGAAGGGCTCTCGCTGGAAGAACGCACCCGCCTGCTCACCGCGGCAGGCAGCGTATTTTGTCCCGACGTCACCGAGCGCCGTCGCTTCACCCGCGCCAGGCGTCGCGAGCACAAGGCCAACAGGATCCAGGCCGATCAGGAAGTGCTCAACGAGACCGGGATTCGGACCCTGCGCAGCAAGACAGTCTTCACCACGCCCAACGTGTATCCTCCCGAGAAATTCAGCGAAGGGGAGATCCAGGATGACCCCGATTTTCGCGAGGTGGTGGAACCGCAGAATTGCTACATCTGCAAGACCGATTACTCCCGCATCCACCACTTCTACGATCAACTCTGTCCCGAGTGTGCCGAGTTCAACTTCAGCAAGCGCACGGAAACCGTCGATCTCACCGGTCGGGTTGCACTTCTCACCGGTGGCCGGGTCAAGATCGGCTACCAGGCCGGGATCAAACTTCTCCGCGCCGGGGCGGAGCTCATCGTGACCACACGCTTTCCTCGCGACTCAGCGCAGCGCTACGCCGCTGAACCCGACTTCGGCGAGTGGGGCGAGCGCCTCGAGATTTATGGCCTCGACCTGCGACACACCCCCAGCGTGGAAGCCTTTTGCACGCACTTGCAGAGCACGCGGGAGCGCCTTGATTTCATCATCAGCAACGCCTGTCAGACGGTCCGGCGCCCTCCCGAATTCTATCAGCACATGATGGAGCTTGAGTCGGCCTCCCTGGGCAAGCTTCCCGGCCACGTGCAAAAGCTGGTGGGTGCCTACGAGGGACTGCGCGGCTACAACCTGCTGCCTGAAGGGGAGCCTGGACTGGTCGGGGCCGGGGAGTCCACGGTCGCCGGGCTCACTCATGCCGCCGAGCTTTCGCAAGCCGCTCTTCTCCCGGAAGAACGCGCGGCGCAGGATGCTCTCTTCCCGGAGGGCAAACTCGATCAGGACCTGCAGCAGGTCGACCTGCGAGAGCGAAACTCGTGGCGCCTAATGCTCGCCGAAGTCTCCTCCGTGGAGTTGCTGGAGACGCAGCTTGTCAACGCAGTCGCACCTTTTGTCCTCAACGCCCGGCTCAAGTCCCTCATGATGCGCACGCTGGAACGCGACAAGCACATCGTGAATGTCTCGGCAGTGGAGGGACAGTTCTACCGCAAGTTCAAGACCACCCGCCACCCCCATACCAACATGGCCAAGGCGGCGCTCAATATGATGACCCGCACGGCGGCCGCAGAGTATCACGCCGACGGCATCCACATGAACAGCGTCGATACCGGCTGGGTGACCGACGAGGACCCGATCCAGATCGCGGAGCGAAAAGTCTCCGAGCACCGTTTTAACCCACCCCTCGACATCGTCGATGGGGCGGCCCGCATTCTGGATCCCATCATCGCGGGCACTCTTACCGGCGAACATGTGTGGGGCCAGTTCCTCAAGGACTACAAGCCCGTCGATTGGTGAACTGGCCCACGTCGGTCACTTCGTGATTTCCATCAAGAGCCACTGGAAGTCGTGGCTCGGACCGGCCATGATGGGCCTGTTCTTCCTGGCATCGCCGTCGACAGGCCTGGTGTGGTCGTCTGCGTCCAACAGCGGTGTGATCGTTCCTGCGGCCATCTTTACCGGATGAAGATGGTTCCTGAACCCCCTCAGCGGTTCCTTTGTTGAGACGCACTGGAGGAGTATCGGGGTCGGCCGTGGGGGGAGACCGGGATGGGGTGAGGCCTCGACATCGTGGGATCCTTGGGCAAAGCATTGCGGCGCCATGGGATCCTTACGTATCGTTCTCTTGCTCTGGGCCGCCGTTGCCAGCCTTGCAGCTCATGAGAAACACGCCGCCGCCGGGGACTACTCGCCTCCCGGGGAAGCGGTGGTGATCGGCGAGGGTGACTTTCGCTATCGCCTGGTGCCGGGATGGGCGACGCAGAACGCGGCGAATTACAAACTGGGGAACTGCAATGCCATCGCCCAGGATTCCCGCGGACGCATCCTGCTGTTGCACACCAGCAAGGAGCATTGCCTGATCGCCCTGAGTCCGGAGGGCATGGTGCTCGATGCCTGGGGTGACTTCACCGTCGCGGCGCATGGACTCTCGGTGGTGAAGGAAAAGGAACGCGAAGTACTCTTCATCTCCGACCATAGCGCTGGTGGAAAGGTCTACAAGACCACGCTCGATGGGGAGGTCCTCATGACAATCTCCTGTCCCATGGAGTCCGCCCTCTACAAACATCCGGCGGAGTTCAAGCCGGCCAAGACGCTGCACCTGCCCGGTGGCGAATTTTTCGTGATCGATGGCTACGGAAAAGACTACATCCATCGTTATAGCGCGGAGGGCAAATGGCAGTCGGCCTTTGGAGGAAACCTCGGAGAGGGCGAAGCGCAGCTCAAGCACTGGGGCCCCCATGGTGGTGCGATCGACTTCACCGAATCCGGGAATCCCGTGATGATTCTCGCCCTCAGCGATCAGCAGAAGATGAAACGATTCAAGCTGGACGGAACCTGGCTGGACACCAAGTCGTTTCCCGGCAGCAATCCGCGGGACGTGGTTTTTCACCGGGATCATCTCTTCGTGCACCACCTCGGCGACAACTGGCCGAAGGACCGCAACGCACCGGGCTACATCTCGGTGCTCGATCGCGACCTGAAAGTGGTCGCCAATCTCGGTGGGAGTGCTCCCAGGTATGACGCGAAGGGCAGACTGGTAAGGATGGCCCACACCACGCACCTCTTTCATCACCCGCATGGCATGGGGATCGATCGCGAGGGCAACCTTTACATTGCGCAAGCTTCCTCGAACGGAACGTGGCCGCTCAAATTTGTGCCCGTGCGGAGGTGATAGGTGGAGCGGCCGGCCGGTCAAGCTGATGGGCGAGAAACCCTGATCCCTCCCGCAACCTGTTTCCTGCACCGCGGTCGGTGAGCTGGCATACCCCCTACCCTCCAGGAATTTTCCTGCGGAGTGATATATCCATGCACAAGCGCGTGCAAAAAGTGCTGGAATGCTGAGGAACTTGCAAAATGGCGAAGGATGAGAAACGAGACTCCCAAATAGAGGGAGTAGCCAAGTGTTTAACAGCCCATCGCCCCTGGCCGTATCGCGCCAGCCATCGGAGCCCCACCCCGAATCTCTTTGCCTCCTGCATCTCAAAGATGATAGATATACAAAGGGGCAGGAGTTGCCAGTTCCCCTGGCATGTAGATCCCCGCAGTGAGCCCTGAATGTGATCAAAGGCAGGATGAGCGAGACAACGCCAGAGAAGGTGAAGGTGGGAGCGAAGGGCAAGAAGGGTTGCTACTCTTCTTTTTTTTCGTTCCTGTTGGTCCTGCTTATCCCGGTGTTGCTCCTCGGCGGTTACTGGGCCCAGCGGGCCGGTTTTGAGAAGATCCGTCAGATGCGTCAACTTGAACGCATTCCGCATGTGGAGGCTGTTGCCCTGATCGAGGGGGAGGTGACCATGACAGGGCACGCCCTCGGCGGCGG
>JAAZXD010000298.1 GCA_014240355.1 Roseibacillus sp.
CTCCTCGTGCCACTTCAGGCAACGTTCGGCCCAGCGGGTGGTGAGGGAGGTGGATTTTTCGGCATAGTTCCGCTCGCAGGGGAAGGGGGGGCACTCGTCGAAGACCATGGCAATGTCGGCACCGAGGGAGGCCTGGATCTCCATGCTCTTTTCAGGGGTGAGGAGAGCCGGAGAGCCGTCGAGGTGGTTCTGGAAGTGGACACCCTCCTCGGAGATCCTGCGGGTTTTGGCGAGGGACCAGACCTGAAAGCCTCCCGAGTCGGTAAGGAGGGGACGATCCCAGGCACTGAAGCGGTGGAGTCCACCGAGTTCACGGATGGTTTCCTCCCCGGGACGCAGCCAGAGGTGGTAGGTATTGCCGAGAATGATTTGGGCATCGAGAAGGCGCAGTTCATCGGGATGCAGGGTCTTGACCGAACCCTGGGTGCCCACCGGCATGAAGACCGGGGTTTCGACTGTGCCGTGCGCAGTGGTGAGTCGACCGCGGCGGGCCCTGGTGGTGGCATCGGTGGCTAGAAGCTCGAACACTGGTCAGGAGAGGAGGGTCTCCAGTTATCATGTTCCCGGCGAGAGACCACGCACGAAAAACCGTTTGTCTGATGATATGTTGTCCCCAAGAGGCAGTTCTTGGTCGTCTCGCCGGGGCTTTTGCACTTTGATGTGGTGTGGATCGCAACTATTGGGACTCGCTGGCGGATTGCTATGAGGAGAATCTGTTAGAAATCGCCCGGGAAGACCGGGCCGGGGCCCTGAGTGAGGAACTGGAGGCTCTGGGGGGAGAGGGAATACGCGTTGCCGATCTCGGGTGTGGGCCAGGCAGCCTGCTTCCGCTACTGGCGAGACATTTCGAGGAGGTGATCGCGGTTGACTATGCCGAGCAGTTGCTCGATCGCGCCCGGCAGCGATGCCGGAGCAAAAAGGTCAGCTATGCCTGCCATGATTTGAGCCGGGGCTTGGAGTTACCTTTCCGGGTCGAGGTGGTCTGTTGCATCAATGCCCTGATCGATCCGGACAGTGGCAGGCGTCGCGGCATGTTGCGATCCCTGCGCTCGGCGATGCGGAAACAGGGAGTGGCAATCATCGTGGTGCCGGCTTTTGAGTCTGTATTTCACGTCTATCATACGCTCCGGAGGATCCGGGAGCGCTCGGGGCCGCCGGATGGTCTGAGTGCGGACGAGGCCGAGCGTCTGATGGGAGCAGAACTCCAATCATTTACGGACGGGATCGTCCGGGTGGGTGGAACCCCCACCAAGTACTGGATGCGGGAAGAGTTGATTGCGACCCTGGCGCAGCAGGATCTGCGTGTTCGCAGGATTCGGAGAGTGGAGTATCCTTGGTCGGAGGAGATCGAGAATCCACCCCGCTGGCTGGAAGGCGTGAGGCCATGGGATTGGCTGATGGTGTGTGGGGGTGAGGAAAGGGGTAGAGGACGAATTGCCCCGAGAACGAATCCCGCTTGAATGCCCGGCATCTTCAGGCATTGCGTGCCTTTTTCCATGGGGGCCACCTTCAGGGAGGGACCTCAAGGGGGAGGAGTTGAAGAAATTGCGCAAGGCCGTCCCGGGCGGCTAAAATGGGGGAAGAGCAGGGCCTGAGGAGTTCCGGCACCGCGTCAAGGCGGAAGAAGCGGGATAATGCGCTTGCGGTGGGTGGGACGGGGAGCTAGGGACCGGGCAAATGGCAATTCAACGCGCGCTCCTCTCGGTCTCGAGCAAGACGGGTCTGGTCGATTTTGCGAGAACTCTGCATGAGGAGTTCCAGGTGGAGCTGCTCTCGACCGGAGGGACCGCGAAGGCCCTGCGCGATGCGGATCTGCCGGTGATCGATGTATCCGATTATACGGAGGCGCCGGAGTTGTTCGAGGGACGGGTCAAGACCCTGCATCCCAAGGTGCACGGCGGACTCCTGCACAAGCGTGATTCCGAGGAGCACCTGCGTCAGGCGAAGGAGAACGGGATCGAGCCGATCGACTTGGCAGTAGTCAATCTCTACCCATTCGAGGAGACCGTTTCGAAGGAGGAGGTGACCATGGAGGAAGCCATCGAGAATATTGATATCGGGGGGCCCTCCATGCTGCGGAGCGCGGCCAAGAATGCCACTTCCGTGACGGTGGTGACCGACCCGGAGGATTACGAACGTGTGCTGGAGGAGATGCGGAGTCACGAGGGGGACACCAGCCTGCGGTTGAGGGAGGAATTGTCGCTCAAGGTCTTCAAGCGCACGGCGGACTATGACACTGCGATCGCGAACTATCTCGGCAAGTGCGACGACAGCACTACGGCGTGTTTCTCGACCACGCTGCCCTTGGAGCGGGAGTTGCGTTATGGCGACAATCCACACCAGAAGGCCCGGCTCTACGGTTCGTTTGGCGACCACTTCAGCAAACTGCAGGGGAAGGAACTCAGTTACACCAATATCCTGGACATTGAAGCAGCTGCCGATCTCATTCTCGATTTCCGGCGACCGACAGTGGCGATCCTGAAACACACCAATCCGTGTGGGGTGGGACAGGATGACGAGGATCTCCGGATGGCGTGGCAGAAGGCCTTTGAGACGGACCGACAGGCTCCCTTTGGCGGCGTGATCGTCTGTAATCGCCCGCTCACCGAGAGTCTGGCGCGGATGATCAGCGAGATTTTCACGGACGTCATCATTGCTCCCGATTTCGAATCGGAAGCGCGGGCAATCCTCCAGAAGAAGAAGAACCTGCGCCTGATGAAGATGCACGAAGCATATCAGCGGGCGAAAAAGGAGCCGCTCCTGCGCTCAGCCCCCGGCGGACTGATGGTGATGGATCGGGATCACACCGCCATGGGGCTCGATAAACTGGAGGAAAAGGTGGTCACTGAGCGCCCGCCCACCGAGGAGGAACTGCGGGCCATGCGGTTTGCCTGGCGGGTGGTGAAGCATGTGAAATCAAATGCCATTGTGTTTGCCTCCACCGACAGCACGATCGGGATCGGAGCCGGCCAGATGAGCCGAGTGGATTCCTCGCGCATCGCGGCTTGGAAAGCGGAGGAGGCCGGATTGTCCCTGAAGGGGAGCGTCATCGCCTCCGATGCGATGTTCCCCTTTGCGGACGGACTGGAAGCGGCCATCAAGGCCGGGGCCACCGCCTGTATTCAACCGGGAGGATCGGTGCGTGATGAAGAGGTCATTACAGCTGCAAACGAGGCGGGCCTCTCGATGGTCTTTACTGGACATCGCCACTTCCGTCATTAGCGAAGGATTCATGATCTTAGAGTTCCGCGATCTAAAATGCTGAAACTTGGAGTTAACATAGATCACGTCAGCACGTTGAGGCAGGCCCGCTATGCCACCATGCTCGATTCGCCCAATGCCGAACCGGACATCGTTGCGGCGGCCCTGGCAGCCAGGACGGGTGGGGCGGATTCCATAACCATGCACGTGCGGGGGGATCGGCGGCACGTGCAGGAGGAGGATGTGTCACGGGTGAAGAAGGCCTGCGATCTGCCGATCAACTTTGAGATGGCGAGCACGGCTGAAATGCTGGAGATCGCGCTGAGACTGGGACCGGATTTCGTGTGCCTGGTTCCCGAGAACCGGCAGGAGATCACGACCGAGGGTGGCCTCGACGTGGCGGGGCAGCAGGAGAGCCTGCGTGCCACGGTGACCACTCTCCGAAGGGGGGGAGGCATGGTGAGCATGTTCATTGATCCGGACGAGGAACAGATCCGCGCCTCCGCCGAAATCGAAGCGGATATGATAGAATTGCACACCGGCTGCTTCGCGAATTTGGTCGGAGAAGATCACGTGGATGAAATCGAGAGACTGGTAGACGGTGCCCGACTTGGTCACGAACTGGGATTACAGGTTAATGCCGGACACGGTATCAACTACCGCAATATAGGGGAACTCTTCAAGGTGCCTCACCTCCTGGAACTCAACATCGGTCACAGCATTGTTTCCCGGGCCATCACGACAGGTCTGGAGCAGGCGGTGCGGGAAATGGCGGAAGCCATGCAGGGATACCCCGGGGAGGCATGAAGATCTTCGGTATTGGCATCGACGTCATCGAGGTGGAGCGCATCGAGGTGGCGATGGAGGAATTCGGCGACCGATTCCTGAAACGTATTTTTACGACGGAAGAACGTGACTACTGCCTGAAGCAGAAGCGGCCTGCGATTCATTTTGCGGCACGCTGGGCGGCGAAGGA
>JAAZXD010000299.1 GCA_014240355.1 Roseibacillus sp.
TGCCCGGGCGATGGGCGACTACCAGCTCATCGGCCGCACGATCGATGATGCCGCGGGCGAAGCCTTCGACAAGGTGGCCCGCCTTCTCGGTCTTCCTTATCCCGGTGGTCCCGAGATTGAGAAGCAGGCGAAGCATGGCAGCCCCACGGCCTATGAATTTCCACGTTCCATGCCCCGGGAACTCGACTTCTCCTTCTCCGGCCTCAAGACCGCAGTACGCTACACACTCCCAGGGATTGAAAATCTCAAAGACGAGATTCCGGACCTCTGTGCCTCTTTTCAACAGGCCGTCATCGATGTCCTCGTCGGCAAGTCCCTGCGTGCCGCCCATGAAACCGGCTGCAACCTGATCACGCTCTCCGGAGGGGTGAGCTGCAACGGACCCCTCCGCTCCGCCCTGGCTGCAGCCTGCCGGGAGAACGGGTTTGAGTTCCTCGCCTGCCCTCCACGCTTCTCCACCGACAATGCAGCCATGATTGCCTTTGCCGGGCTGATGAACCTGCAGGAGGGACGCCATGGCAGCTTCAGTGAAGACATCGATCCCAACCTGCCCCTGTGTGAGAAGTAGTAATGACCATGAAATGAACCGTCCGTTGAATCGTTGCCTCATATTCGACTTCGACGGCACCCTGGCCAATACCCTCGGCGAGGGACTGAAGATCTACAATGAACTCGCCCGGGAACACGGCTATACCGTGATCGATCCGGAAGGGGTGGAAGAACTGCGCAACCTCGACGCCAAACGCCTCCTGAGTCACCTTGGTATTCCCAAGCGCAAGGCGCCCTTCCATCTCGTCACCGCCATGCACCGTCTCCATGGCCGGATCAGCAAACTGCCCCTCATCGAAGGCATTCGGGAGGTTCTCCCTGCCCTGCGGGATCGATCAGAGCACATGGGCATCCTCAGTTCCAACCTGGCGAAAAACATCGAGACCTTCCTCGACGCCCACAACCTTCGCGAACAGTTCACCTTCATCAGCAGCATCGGCAAACTCCGCGGAAAGGCCAGACACCTGCGTGCCATTGCCCGCACCTTTTCCCTCAATCCTCAGGAGATTCTCTATGTTGGCGACGAGATTCGCGACCTCCAGGCCGCACGCAGGGCCCGGGTGGAAGCGGCAGCAGTCACCTGGGGATTCAATTCCCGTGAATCCCTGGCCCGGGAGGCCCCCACTTACCTCGTCGAACACCCCCGGGAGTTGCTGAACGTGATCTGATCCCCCGACGGTCTCAGGATTACACTCCCACCCTTGCACTTGTTCACATTAGGGACTACGAAGTCCCTTCCACTTCTCAAGAGCAGCCCGGGAACAGCGCCCAGCCGCCATTCGCATGAACGACGAACCTTCCACCAGTCCCGGCCCGACCCCGGCTACTCCGGAGTCCTCTTCCGGACCCCCCGCCGCCGGCAACCAGAACCTCATCGTGGGCCTCATCCTGGGAGCGGTAGTCCTCCTCCTCTTTCTAATCATCCTCCAGATGAACGGCAACGGCTTCGGGGGCGGCACCTCGGAAGTTACAAGGCTTCGTGAGGAACTGGAGGACAGGAAGAAATCTCTGGGATCTGGAAACAGCCCGGCAATCTCCAGCGGGGAGAGCCCTCGTGATCTGGCCAATCGTCTCTCCACCGACTCCGCCAGACTTGCGGGACTGGTCACCCGGCTCCAGGCCATGTTGAGCAAGGTTCAGAGTGATCTAGCAAAGTCACAGACCGCCGTCCGGACCCTCAGCAACCAACTCGCCACCGAGACCAGCAACTCCACCGATAACTCCACTCTCAAGCAACATCTCAATGTCGCCCGCACGCGGGCCAATGCCGCCGAGAGCCAGCTCCAGTCCCTCCAGCAACAGTTTGCGGGCGCCCCTACTACCGCGCAGATGGAGGTCGTCCTCAAGGAACGGGAGACCCTGCGTTCACAGCTTACCCAGCTTCGCGAGCAGGCCTCCCGCACAGGAGCTGCCAATCGCGTTGAGATAGAGCCCGGCACGCAGCCCAAAGGTGCTGACAAGTGACGCTTGGAGCAGCCCCCCCTGCCCTTCTCACTGCACAGCGCCAATCCAGTGGGTGAGTATCGAACGAAACCATTAGACGGATCCCGCACAACCGACAGCGAAAGAGCCCCCGGCACTCTCGAGCTACTCCACGATCCTGCCCTCCGGGAAAAACGCTTCCCATGCGGTGCGAAACGAGATCGTTCCGGGAAGGACCGACAACACCGTCCCCTTCAGCTTCCCTCCCAGGCATTCACCGGTGGTCACATCCCAGCGGGAGGAAGTCCGGTCATCGGTAATGGTTCCCTTTCCCGACGCCGAGAACACAAGAATCTCGCCCTTGAGCTTGCGACTGAAAGCACGGGCACGCACTCCTTTCTCGCCAGCGGTGATCAGCACAACATGCCCGGCGGATTCGAAGTTGAATACAGGTTCCTGCTGCAATCGCTTCAGCGATACCGCGGGCGAAGGACGCCCCGCACCAAGATGGACACCGTAAACAAACCGGTTGGATTTCTTCCAAACGGCCTCACGATAGCTTCGTGTTGTGCGCGACATGCCCAGCAGAGTCGTCCGAGGATGACGCAGACACCACTCGGACCAGGTGGTCATTACGCCCGGCAGAATCTTGAGCTCGGTCCCCTTGAACTCCCCCCGCATGGCCTTGCCAAGGAGGTGACTCCAGAGCGAATTGGTCTCCACATCGCGCATGACGAGACTGCGGTTCCAGAGCAGCCCGGAAACCTGGAAGTTGAGTTCGCGACCCTTGACTGACCTGGCATAGACTATGCCGTTGAAGCACAGGTGTCACCAGGTGGCCGCGATAGCACTGCCTCCGAGTCTGTCGTTGATGATCTCACGGGTGGGATTCGTGAGCATATTGAGGGGATAGGCCCGGGCCTGCTTCCCAATCACCACTCCAAGCACCAGTTCATTCCCCTCTACAAATCCCCCGGCCTCGCCAACTGTCACGATCCTGGGATCAGTAATGGCGGGAAAGGCCTTCACCACCTTGTGTGGATTGAACCCATCGGCAGAGGCTGAAACAGGGATTCCACCGACCAGTAAAAGCAAATGCAAGAGCCCGCTCTTCATGCGTGGGAAAAGAAACCGGCGGCCATCGAGTTGCATCACTCCCAAGGGAGAACCCAATTCCCCAATGACTCAATCACCAATCCCCTCATTTCCAGGACTCTTCACTTGTCCTTCTCCTCAATCTCCTCCATCAGGCGCCGCATTTCTTCCATCTTCCGGCGCATCAGCTCAAAGGGATCCTCGTCCCCGGGTTCGACTGCGCGGTTTCGCTTGCGCTCACCGAGATCCTCGGACTGCAACTGCGGCTTGGCCGGCTCCATGGCGAGGAGCCTTTTGATCCCGGAGGCCGGAATAACGAAGGACTTGATGCGCCCCGCACGGGCAATGGCGATCCCGACAGCACGGCCGTCGAGGTCAATCACGGGAGCCCCACAGTCCTCCGGATCAAGTTGCATGTCGGACTGGATAACATCCCGGAAACCATCCTTCACATCGCTGTAGCGGTGTCCGCCCATGCTGTTCATCTGCTCCATCCGACTGTAGGGGATACGCGGAGCACGTGGCCGCCCCCCCAGCTCCACATTGATCACTTCCTGCTTTTCGCCACGCTGGAAGACGATCTCGATCTTTTGCCCGGGTTCCAGCCGCTGCAGGACGGTCCCCAGTTCAAAACTACCGTTCACCTTCTGATCCATCACGCGCAGGATGACATCGTCGGCCCTGAGCCCTTAAGCGGCAGCGCCGGTCCCGGGCTCCACCCGCCGCACAAGAACACCAGGCCCCTCGAACTCAAGATCCATTACGATTCCGAGGAAGGCCCGGTCGGAACTGCGCAGACTTCGCGGCAACACACTCACCACACCCATCGCCGCAGCTTCCCCATCGGGTCGCGAGAGAGCCAGGAAGCTCCCCAGCTTCAGGGTCTTCTCGTCGCCGAAATGCACCGGATCCGCCTTCAAACCTTCCACTTCCATGACCGCGAGGTCAGCATCCGGATAGACTCCACTCACCACTGCGGGCAACCACTTTCCGTCACCCGTCCGACAACTCAGGCTGCGCACGTCACGACGCACTTCGCTCCACTTGGTCAGAACCCTGCCGGCACCAACAACGGTTCCAAACCCCACGCGCTTG